>JAIRSS010000266.1 GCA_031255315.1 Spirochaetaceae bacterium | reverse complement strand
GCTTTCTTATTCCCCGAAAGGGCCATCCAGCCCGCCCGGAACCCCGCCGCCCGGTACGCCTTGGACAATCCGTTAAAACTGATGGTAAGTATTTCCGGATTTATGGAAGCCATCGGGATATGCCGCGCTCCGTCGTATGTTATACGGTCGTAAATCTCATCGGCGTACACGATGAGTTCATGTTCCCCGGCAATGCGGGCTATTTTTTCCAGAACATCACGGTTGTACACCGCGCCGGTGGGATTATTGGGATTGATGACCACGACAGCCTTGGTCCTGTCCGTAACTTTAGACGCTATATCCCCGATGTCAGGGAACCAGAGGGCGGCTTCGTCACAGACATAGTGCACCGCCCTTCCTCCCGCAAGGTTTACCGCGGCGGTCCACAGGGGATAATCGGGCATGGGGATCAGCACCTCGTCGCCAGGGTCAAGCAGACCCTGCATAGAGAGCATAATGAGTTCGCTCACCCCATTCCCGACGAAAATGTCGTCTATCTCCACGCCCAGAACCCCCTTGGACTGAAAATCCTGCATAATCGCTTTTCGGGCCGCGAACAGCCCTTGGGAATCAATGTAGCCCTGGGCATTTTGCAGGTTGAGGATCATGTCGTGGAGGATCTCGTCCGGGGCGTTGAACCCGAATGGAGCGGGGTTGCCGATATTGAGTTTGATAATCCGGTAGCCTTCGGATTCCAGGCGTTTGGCCTCCTGGAGCGCCGGTCCTCGTATATCATAACAAACATCATTCAACTTGGAAGATTTAAGAAAAGTCCTCATGGCAGATTCTCCTTTGTATAGAGCCATTTTGAAGTTTCATCGAGATAGTGAGAAAGAACCGCCGCGTAGACTTCGCAGCGTATCTTGTCTACTTTTTTGTTCCAGACATCCTGAACAGGCAGCGCGGCGCACACCCGTTTCCTGCCCGCCATAGCCGCCGCCGTGAACTCGGCGCTCCGGGCTGGTACTATCCCCGGAAGTATCTCGGCCAAAAAATAGGCAGACAGCCCGGCGAGTACCGGATTGCCCCCCTCTTGAGCGATTATAATGAACCGGTCCGCCGCGGGATTCCCCCGCCCGTTCAGAAGCTGGGCGAACCCTGAGTACCACCGGAGCCAATCCGCCGTCCCGGGCTTCGCTTTCCCGATCTTTCCCTCGAAAAAATAGGCGGCCTCCTCATACTCCTTCTCTAAAATCCGGGCGGTCCCAAAGATAAGCGCATAGGCGTCCACAAGGCGCGGTTTAACGCCGGCCGTTTTTCTTTCCAACTGCATCACCGCGTGGTAATCCGACAGAACAAGATACGTATTCGCCAGGAGGCCCACCAGCAGAGAAGCGTAGCGCCCCTGTTTGATAACCCGGTCTTCCAGGTACAGCGCCAGAGCGGGCCAGTCTTCCCGTTCAAGGAGGGTGACAAGACGATAATTGCGGATGTATACACCGTTCATTCCCAGGAAAACCAGTACCATGACGGCCCCCCACAGCCACAGACCCCGCCAGGAAACGCCAAAATCTCCCCCAAAAATTGATAATATAACGACAAAGAGCAAAAAAAATAGTATAAGAACATTGAACAAGGCAAAGAGTATCTTAAATTTCAACCGTAGATTCTCCCCGGAATTCAGGTTTATGATATGATGAAAAGAATAGTGAAGTCAACCTAATATTAAATTTTATGGTTGCCGATACTGATTCTGTGGTAAAGGGTTGTTCGTTGAGGCTGTTCTAAACCTTCATTTTTAGAATAACCGATGTTTTCTGAGCTTGTCCCAAAACTAATTGACTATGCGTTAACGCGCAGGGTTTTGGCACAGCCTCTTCTGATAATTTATTTTCCTCAATGTTCATACATCACAAGCAGGAGTAGAGCGTTACAAATATGGATACTTTTATCGTTAAGGACATTCCTGAGGGCAGTTATTTTACCAAACCCGCCTATTTTGGCGAGCGATTTATTCTTACCGCTCCGGAAATGCCGTTTACCGGGGAGATGAAAGGTACCCTGGCCGAGTGGAACATCACAACAATCATGAGCGAGGGTAAAAACGAGAAGGACTATATGTCTCAGAGTTCCGGCGAGCGCGGAGACGCGGCGGCGGCTTGCGGAATCGAACAGTACGGCGGAGGCCAGATTGACCAGGCGGAGGATTTTTACCGGAGTTTTCTCCAGTATACGGACTCCCTTTTTACCCAAATAGCCGCCACCAGGAAGTTGGAATTCTCAGACGTTGCGGAAAAAATGAAGGATGTTTGTACTACCATCAAAAAAAAGCGCCGTTACCTTCTGAGGGTGATTAGAAACCTCAATGACGGCCAGTGGACCGGCAAATATAATTATCTGACGATCCACGCGGTAATTTCGACGGTTATATCGGTTATTATCGGTATGTACCTCAAGCTGCCGGCTCACCGGCTTATCGAGTTGGGCGCAGCCGCCTTGCTCCACGAAGTGGGAATGCTCAAGATCCCCCCGCAGCTTTACCTGAACAACCGTACGCTTTCTCCCGAGGAGCGGAAGGTCATTCTGACCCATCCCATACTTAGTTATAAGATGCTCAAGGCTTCCAATTTTCCCATGATTATCGGGTTTGCCTGCCTGGAACACCATGAGCGGGAAAACGGGAAGGGATACCCCCGAAAGCTCACAGGCGACAAGATCGGCCTGTACGCCAAGATTATCGCCGTAGCCTGTTCCTACGAAGCCCTGACTAACGCCCGTCCCCACAAAGACGCCAAAGACGGCCATCGGAGCATCCTGGATCTGCTGAAAAACGTCGGAAAACAGTACAATGATACCGTCGTCCGGGCTTTGGTGTACTCCCTGTCGCTTTACCCCATCGGCCTCTACGTTCTGCTTTCTAATGGGAAAAAAGGCCAGGTAGTGGACGTGAACCCAGAAAATCCCCAGTTCCCCATAGTCCATTTGCTGGATGAATTCACCGCTGACGGCAAGAACAAAACGGTGGAGACCTCCGCCACGGGCCTGAATATCGTGCGGCCCCTCGTCCGGGGAGAACGATAAGCCCTCCGCGCGGAGAGAGGTTTTCAAACCGTGAAAAAAATAACGCCCCGCGCATGGAAGTCATGTACAGGGCGTTAAGGCGCCGAACAGAATCGAACTGTTGCATAAAGGTTTTGCAGACCTCTCCCTTACCGCTTGGGTACGGCGCCACAGAACACATTTAAATTAGCAAAAAAAGCTCCCCGTGTCCAGTCTTTTAAGGCCGGAATTTACAGAAAATGAAAAATATTCAGGACCGGCGAACACAGCCCGCCTTATCTGATATTAAAATAGAACCTTTCCAGGTAGACGATGCGTCCCCGGGCGTCGTTGTAGCGGGGGCTTTGGGGGTACTCCCGCACCAGGCGGCGGTAGGACTCAAGTGCGCGGCGTATATCCCGGTTGGGTCCGGCGCTTTCCAGGAACTGACCGTACAGCCACCACGCTTCATCACTGCCCAGGGGATGCCGCTCCTGGAACAGGTCCAGAATCGCCAGGGCCGGCTGTATTTGCCCCCCCTCAAAAGCCTCCTGAGCTTTGCGAAAATACTCCTCCGGCGGGGCGTCGTCCGGCACTGAGGGCTCGGCGCTTTCCGGGGGATCGGGCTGCTCGACCGCGGACGCGGTTTGGGGAGGCGCTTCCGGAACTATGCCGCCGTCACGCTGTTCCACCTCCGATTGCGGGGCCTCCGGTTCGCGGGCGGGAAGGGCGGCCCCGGCGGGAACCCCGTCAGCCCGGCGGTCTTCGGCACGGGGCGTAACACCGGCGGTCCTAGCGGCGGGCTCCTCGCCAGGAAGGTAGGGCCACCGGGGGGCGGTGGCCCGGTTAAGGTCCCGGGGCGGGGCGAAGGCTTCCCGCGGGGAAGACTCATTGACAATCACCTGAACAAAATCGCTCAGATTATAGTCCCTGATATAATCCTGCTTGTAGAATTCAAGCCCAAACATCCCCGGGTCTTCCGCCAAAAAGACAAAGGTTTGTCCTTCCGGCTCGGAACGCCGGGAAGTATAGGAAACGCCCCGGCGGGAACGAAGTTCCCCCAGGTACACCCAGCCGGTTCCCCGGAAAGGAATTTCGATAGTCTGGCCTACAAGGGCCTGAACAACCCTGGAATATTCAATATCCTCAATGGAAGGGGATGGCGCGGGCGGGGCGGGCGGATTCCGGGCGGGAAGATTGGGGACCGGGGCGGCGGGCAGGGGGAGCGGCTCCCGTTGTATGCCGGACGCCGGGCTTCCGGCCCGGCGTCTTTCGGGCGATTCAGAAGAAGGAGCGGGCGGCGGCCTGATCTGCGGGGGCGGTGGTGGAGGCGGCGGGGCAGGGGGACGCGCCGGCGCCGCGGGAGGAGCCTGGATCCGTTCCGGCGCGGGAATTGCCGGCGGGGGCGCTGGTTCAGACGGCGCGGGTACTGGGTCAAGGGCCGCAACCGCCGGTTCCGGGAAGGTGTTCAAAACCGGGGGTTGAGGGGCGGGAGGAACCGGCGCGACTACCGGTTCAACCGCCGCGGGTACTGGTTCACGCGCCGCAAGTACCGGTTCGAGCGGCGGAACCGCCGGTTCCGGGGCGGAGACTGATTCACGGGACGGTTCCGGGAATATATCCAGAATTGGGGGATCGTCCATCACCAAGGGTTCGGGAACCGGGAATCGGGGGACGGGAGGAACCGGCGTAATCACGGATTCAACCGCCGCGGGTACCGGGCCAGGGGCTGATTCAGGGAAAACCGGCTCCGGGAGGGCCGGAAGTTCACCGGAGGCTTCCAAAGAACCCCCCCCTGGAAAGGGTTCGGGCGCTCTGGTTTCAGGAGTTTCTCCACCGGCAGGTTCAAGCGGCGAGGCCGGCAATTCCATCAGGCCGTTACGGTCAGGCGCTGACTCCGCGGCGGGAACGCTTGTACACACAGAATATAAAAGACAAAATATCAATAACAGAATATGTTTCATGGCGTTCTTTCCATCAACTCATCGATCACCGTACTCATCAACTCCAGATAGTCGAAGGTTCCTTCATCCAGCGGATCCCTCCAGAAGGGCTGGGCGTCTTCCACGGTCCAGGATTCCCGCCGCTCCCGTTCCAGAAGCGTTTCGGGAAGAAAATCCGGTTCATCCGGCAAAAAGAACTCATCAATAGGGATAGCCCGGGGACTGAAAACCTCGCTCAGATTCTGTCCGCTCCCCGTCCTGGTATTCCTTCCACGGCTTATGACAGCCCCCGTTACACTGAAGATGAGGAGCGCCGCGCCGGCGATAAGGCATAGTATCAGGATAAACGTACGCCGGGTTCGGAGAAACTTCATGGACTTCCTGGCCGCCTCTCCCGCCGCGCGCAAACCCAGCCCGGCAGCCTGTTGGATTGAATTCCACCACCGCATGTTTTTAGTGTGGCCTTTTTTCGGAATTATAGCAATGGATGCTCCCGGCACTTTAGCAATTCCGATGATGGTTATGGTCCGCGGATTACGCGGATTTTCACAGATTAGGAATATGCTTGGTACGAAGAATCTGTCTTAATCCGCATAATCTGCGGACCTGTTGCTGTCTTTTTTGTAAATGTTTAGACGTTCCGTAGGCTTTCCGTTTTTTTACGGGTAATGTCTAGTTTCTTAAACATTTTATGTACAGCCTGAAAGCAGACGCCGAGTTCTTCCGCGAATTGCCTCAAGTACCAGTCAGGATGTTCTTCCGCCAGTTTCTTGAGCCGTTCCGTATCCGTCTTCCCTTTACGTGTTTTGGGGTAACGGTTCTCAAATTTCCCGGTTTCTTTGAGTTCCGCTTTCCAGGTGTAATAGCTCCGCGGAGTAACGCCGAAAGCCTCGTGAACCTGGGCAAATGTATGCCCGGAATCTTTATATTCTATTACCCGCCGTCTGAATTCTTCCTCATACGCCATAATGAATGAGTTTATTATGAGTGTTAATATTTTACAAGTAGAAGCGCTATGGTTCACGGGGTAAACGAAAGGGCCGCCCCTGAGGACGGCCCTTTCGTTTCGGAGGCGCTCCGGCAGGTAAACCCGCTGAATGATGAGGCTTTCCTAAAAACTGAAGTTTTGGGAAAGCCTCTGATTTATCAGTAGTCCATGCCGCCCATTCCGCCCATGCCGCCGCCGCCGGGCATTGCGGGGGCTTCCTTCTTCTCAGGAATGTCCGTAATGGCGCATTCGGTTGTAAGGAGGAGGCTGGCGATGGAAGCGGCGTTCTGCAACGCGGAGCGGGTTACTTTGGCGGGGTCAATAATGCCGGCTTTTACCATGTCAACCCATTCCATCTTGGCCGCGTCGAACCCTATACCCAGCTTTTCGCCCTTAGCCCGGTCAGCGATGACCGCGCCGTCGAGTCCGGCGTTTTCGGCGATCTGGCGGATGGGTTCTTCCAGGGCGCGTTTGACGATCTTGAATCCCTGCTTCTCGTCATCGGTGAGCTTGGAGATGTCGGCTTTGTCCAGGGCGATAGCGGCCTGGATGAGCGCGATCTCGCCGCCGCTTACGATGCCTTCCTCAATAGCGGCGCGGGTTGCGGAAAGAGCGTCTTCGACCCGGTGCTTCTTCTCTTTCAATTCCACTTCGGTGGCGGCGCCTACATTGATCACCGCTACGCCGCCGGCCAGTTTAGCCAGCCGTTCCTGGAGTTTCTCCCGGTCATAGTCAGAGGTGGTGTCCTCGATCTGAGCCTTAATCTGGGCAATACGGTCTTTGATCTCGTTGGGCTTGCCCGCGCCGTTGATGATGGTGGTGTTATCCTTGTCGATCTTAACGGTTTTGGCCTTGCCGAGCTGGGAAATGTCCGTATTTTCGAGTTTGATTCCCAGTTCCTCAGTGATAACCTCGCCCCCGGTAAGGACGGCGATGTCTTCCAGCATAGCTTTGCGGCGATCCCCGAAACCAGGAGCCTTGACCGCTACGGTGCGCAGCGTACCCCGCAGGCTGTTCAGCACCAGGGTAGAGAGGGCCTCTCCGTCCACATCTTCGGCAATGATGAGGAGGGGCTTGCCGCTTTGGGCGACCTTCTCCAGCAGGGGAAGGAGGTCTTTCATGGAGGAAATCTTCTTGTCGTGGATAAGGACGAATACATCTTCGTAAACCGTGGACATCGTATCCCGGTCCGTCACGAAGTACGCCGAGATGTAACCCCGGTCAAACTGCATCCCTTCCACAAACTCAATAGAAGTGTCCATCGTTTTGGACTCTTCCACGGTGATAACGCCGTCTTTGCCGACTTTTTCCATAGCGTCGGCTATGGTGTTCCCGATTTCGCTGTCGTTGTTGGCGGAAACCGAGGCCACATGGGAAATTTCCTCTTTGTCTTTGATTTCCTTGGCGTTTTTCTTGATTTCGGCTACCGCGATTTCTACCGCTTTGTCAATGCCCCGTTTCAGTTCAATAGGGGTCATCCCCGCGGCTACAGACTTCAGCCCCTCTTTTACCAGGGAATACGCGAGGACTGTGGCGGTGGTGGTGCCGTCTCCGGCCACATCATTGGTCTTTGTCGCTACTTCTTTCAGAAGTTGAGCTCCCATGTTTTCATACGGGTCTTCCAGTTCCACTTCTTTTGCGACGGAAACGCCGTCTTTTGTTACGGTAGGGGCGCCGAATTTTTTGTCCAAGAGGACATTCCGCCCCTTAGGGCCAAGGGTAACTTTCACAGCCTTGGAGATTTGCTCAACCCCGGAAAGCAGCCTGCGCCGGGCATCTTCGTTGAACAATAACTGTTTCGCCATAATTCTTTTTCTCCTCTTTAATCACCGGAGTTTCGGGAAAATCAGGACCCGCTCCTGTCCGCGAACACACCAGTTTAGTATGAAATGGATTAGTTCCCCTTACATCTAAAAATGAGGAACATCTATAAAATACTAAGAGGATGTAAAAAAAGTCAATTAGTAAAACAAAGGACTGAATTTTTGATTCACGGCGGTTTCAAGTCTTTTAGTCTAAAAGGTCCGCGGATTACGCGGATTTTTACAGATTATGACCGCGCTTGATACGAAAAATCCGTCTTTATCCATGAAATCCGCGGATTACGCGAATTTCACCGGTTATGACCACGCTTGATACGAGAAATCCGTCTTTATCCGTGAAATCCGCGGACATTGTTCTTGTCCTTTAGGCTACACGGCCCGGCTTATAGTGTAGGTATAATACTGTGGGACTATTGCTTTTTTTGGTGATGTAGTATTCTGTTTATAAATTCCCCCTGTGGTTGCGGGAATTCATTGGGTTGCCGGGAATAAGCGGACGGTATTCGTTGAATGGCGGTGAAAGGCGGACTGCCGGCGGCCGGTCCCGCAGAGGAGGGAAAATTTTATTTCCGAGAGGCGTTGTGTATGAAAAAGTTGCGGATGGGCGTGCTTGGCTGCTCAGGGCATTATGCGTTGCGGGTGGCAATCCCGCTCCAGGAATCGTTGCTGATAGAGCCGTACGCCATAGCGTCAAGAGACGCGGCTAAGGCCCGGGCGTTTGCCGCGGCCTGGAATTTTCCGGAATCCTATGGTTCCTATGAAGATCTGCTGGCGGATCCGCGGGTAGATTTCGTTTATATCCCCCTGCCGAATCATCTACACCTGGAATACATCAAAAAGTCCGCCGACTCGGGGAAGCCCGTTCTTTGCGAGAAACCCCTCGGCCTTAACGGGCGGGAGGCCGCGGAAGCGGCGGACTACTGCCGGAACAAAGGGGTTCCCCTCATGGAAGCCTTCATGTACCGGTTTCATCCCCAGTGGCGGCGCGCCCGGGACATCATCCGGAGCGGCGAACTGGGAACCATCGTCAGCACCAACGGAGTGTTTTCCTATGACAATAAAGACGCCTTCAACATCCGTAACATGACGGCGACAGGGGGCGGGGCCATTCTGGACATAGGATGTTACACCGTATCGTCCGCCCGGTTCCTCATGGGCGGGGAGCCGGAACGGGTAACGGCGGCCATCGCGTGGGACCCGATCTTTAAGACTGATATTCTGGTTTCGGCCATGCTGGACTTCGGCGGGGGCCGGGTTTCGACCTTTACTATCGGGACGCAGGTTTTCCCCTATCAGCGGGTAACCGCGTTCGGGACCGGCGGCAACCTCTCAATTCAAGTACCTTTCAATATGTACGGCGACGTGCCGGGAAAAATAACCGCGGCCACCCCCCTGGGTGAACGGATCATCGAAACCGAAACTACCAACCAGTACCTTTTGGAATTCGACGCCTTCGCGGAATCCATCATCAATAAAACCGAAGTTCCAACCCCAGTGTCTGACGCGGCCGCCAATATGGCGGTGTTGGACGCACTTTTCGCTTCCGCCGCGTCTGGAACGTGGGAGTCCGTTGCCCGCTGTTAGCGGAATATCGGATGAAAAGGCAGGAACGGCGATGGATATACATATTTATACCGACGGCGGTTGTTCAGGAAACCCCGGTCCGGGAGGATGGGCGTATATAATTCTTCGGGAGCGGGGGCTGGACACGGAAGTTATCGTAGAAAAATGGGGCTCTGAAGTGGACACCACCAACAACCGGATGGAGCTGACCGCGGCGCTCTACGCGCTGGAGATGCTCTCCAAGCTGAACCTTGCCCCCAAGCAGGTGATGGTGTACACTGATTCCCAGTACGTTCAAAAAGGGATGACCGAGTGGATTATCTCGTGGAAACGAAACGGGTGGCGGACCAGCGAGAAAACGCCGGTCAAAAACAAAGACCTGTGGGAACGCATCGACGCCCTGACGCCCCGGTATTCCATCCAGTGGAAGTGGGTCAAAGGGCACTTCGGCAACCGTTTCAATGAACGCTGCGACAAGATGACCCAGCGGGCAATATCCAGTGTACGCTACCTTTAATATTTATCGTTGTTTCTGACAGCCCGTCAAAACCGGCGGGACCGTTTTCAGTCAAGCAGGGCTTTCAAAAGTTCCATCAGCGTTCCAGCTTCTTCCCGGGTAAAGGTTACGCCTTTACCCATTTTTTCGTGATCCGGCGACCAATCCCGCAGATCGAATTTAGGAGTCCGGCCATTCCAGGAGACCAGGTTCAGTTCCTGCCTCCAGCCGTTTCTGTCTTCGGATATAACTCCGTAATGTTTCAATATATCAAACGTAATATTCGGCATAAACCCTCCACCCATACTGACTTTCAGTATCGGAATCGATCCTCCGGTCCGTGAGGTTCCCGCCTCCGGGCGCTTGCCGGACTTGCTTTGAACGGGGAATTGCCGATCAGCCGAATTTTTTGTCTTTTTTTCATGTATTGCTATTTTCTTTCCTATGAGCAATACTTTATCTTAATACATATGAAGGATTCAGGTATGACAGGGAACGGTGGTATGAATCTACGGACGCGGGCGGCGCTTTTGACCGCCCTTTTTCTAGTAACGGCGCTTCCGGGATGCTTCAACCCCGCGTTCATTGAAACTCCGGATTCGGCGGACCACTCGTCCGGCCTTCCGTCTAAGGGCGCGGGCTTGGGAGAGCCGGACCCCTTTACGATTACCCTGAGTCTGGGAGACGGCCCTGAGTCCCGGTCCATAGTGGGGCCGGACAGCGCCGCCATTCAATACGGCCACATCCGCAACATCGCCCAGGTAATCGTTATGGACGCGGAGGGGAAGACGGTTGTCGATTTCGCCGAGGCGCGCCGAAATAATGAGAAAGACAAAGGCGCGGATATCCGGGTGAAAAACGTTTCAAAGGGGAACACCTATCGCTTTCTGGTTCTGATGGGCCACCTGGAGCGGGATTACACTACCCTCGGAGAAAACTTTGTATACACGGACAAACCCCCTACCTTACTGGCCGCGGGGTCCGCGAAGACGATAATACATGAAAACCAAGCCAGTATCACGATAACGATGTATCCTCTGGTGGTGGATACGGTCTTTGTAACCAACGGCGAGGACCGTTGGAACGCGGCGCTTCCCAAGAATGGGGAAACAGCCCTGCCTGTTAACGTAGATGGAGAGGTCATCTGGACGGTTGGGGGAAGGGGCTTTACCTCGCTGATTAACGCTCACGCCGGGATAACCGGCACCCCCGCCGACCCAAACGACCCAAACGACCCAAACGACAACAGATGGGAACTGGATGAGTCGAAGGAGTCCGGCGGCATCGACGTAACATCCCGTATTCAGGTGTGGAGAGGGAATACGTGGGAGGATGGGGAAACGAGCGGCACCCTCATCCCTTACAGGCTGGGCCACAATCAAATTACCCTGGCTATAAGTGATTATATGAAGGATCTGGGCAACAGCGTTTCAGCCGCCTTTAATCTGAAGTACGTGCCCTTTTGGAAGGAGAATGGGGAGGATTGGAGGAACCTCACCAGCAACGCGTCGGTGGACGAGAACCACGTTCCGGTTTGGATCATCCGCAACGGGGTGAACGACGAGGCCCAAAACGAGGACACGAATTTCTCGATCTCCAACACCGACCCCGACCCCTGGAAGGGGACCAAGAACGGGAACGGCGCGGTGGTCTTTACGGTGAAGAGCGGCGGGAGTGAGAATGGGGGTGGGAGCGGGAATGAGAATGGGAGTGGGAATGGGTCCATTATGGTGGTAACCGATACGGACCTGACCCCCAAGATTCCTGTCCCGAAGTGGGGCGGCGACCCGTTGCGGAACTTCAGAGTGGAGCCCCAGTACGAGGCGGTCACAACCTGGGTTCCGGACGATGCTATCTTCGAGCCCGGTAAGGAGTATACACTCACTCTCAGGTTGCAGCCTATTGATCCGTATACCTTTGTGGGGATGGAGCCATTTTCCTACACCAGCGATAGGGCTGCAAATGTGGAGTACAACCCCCTCCCGGAGGAGAATTCTTTCGAAGTTATAATCCCGTTCAAGCCAACCCGCTCCTTCATTCAGTTTTCAGGAGATCCCAATGAGCCAGACAGCGCCGTTGATTGGATCCGTGCGGTGGCCGAAGAAACGGACAGGGAGAGCCTCACGGTTGACTTGAATGGTATGAGCGACCAGATACGATGGATTGGGAAAAAGAAGGAGGATGGCTGCTACTACGTGGTAGAGCCCCTGCGCCTCAACGGAGACTCTCACCTTCGTGAGGTGATCATCGACGGTGGCAACGGCGGAGCGGAGATAATACTGGCTGATAAGGCGATCGACCCCACCCTCATCTTCGTAGATGATGGCGTAAGCCTGACCCTGAAGAACATCACCTTTTTGGTTGAGGATGGGTCCTCCTACGACAAGTGGATTGTTGGCGGCGGAACCTGGCGCGAGGAGAGCGTGGAGTACAAACACTACCCACGCCCCTTCGATCAGTTTTCAGGGGATCCCAATACGCGAGACAGCGTCGTTGATTGGATCCACACGGTGGCCAAAACGAACGAGGAGAGCCTCACGGTTGACTTGAATGGTATGAGCGACCAGATACGATGGAATAGGGAAGGGAATGAAGATGATGGCTACTACTACGTGATGGATGACGACGGCTGCTACTACGTGGTGGAGCCCCTGCGCCTCAACAACGGAGAGTCTCACCTTCGTGATGTGATCATCGACGGTGGCGACGGCGGAGCGGAGATAACGCTGGTTGATGATGTGGTTGCTAATGAGGACCAATACCCCACCCTCATCTCCGTAGGTAATGGCGTAAACCTGACCCTGAAGAACATCTCCTTTAAGTTTAAGACGATCACCGACGAGGATAAGTGGGAGGAGGTGTTGGAGAAGATAAAGGAGACGTGGATTGTTGGCGGCGGAACCCCCCACACCGAGGAGAACGTGACGTACCAAATGTACAACAACTAAGACATCGCCAACACCAGCGAGAACGGGGAAAACTTCGATTGCGGTGCGCCCGCAGTCAGAGACGCTCTCCACATTCAGGCAGGCGCCATCAGCGTTCCGGCTTCTTCACGGGTAAGGGTTGCGCCTTTACCCGTTTTTTCGTGATCCCCCGGACAATCCGGCGGCCAATTCCGGGGA
>JAIRSS010000226.1 GCA_031255315.1 Spirochaetaceae bacterium | reverse complement strand
ATGCCCGCCAAGGTGGGGGACTTGGAATCGCTCTGGGCGTAGAAAGCCGGGGCAAGGATCCGGTTCAGGGCGATGAAAAAGAGGCCCGGCATGTGGCAGCGGAAGGCCGAATAGGTGAGGGTCACGGAGGTTTCGTCGAAGCTCCGTGACCGGAAGAGGAGGCGTATCAGGGCTTCTCCCTGGGCCAGGGCAAAGAAGGTGATGGGTATCGTGATGAGGGCTATGATGTCCATGGCCGTGATGAGCCGTTCGTTGTAGCGGTCCCATTGGCCGGTCTTGGCATCTTCCGCCAGGTCCGGCAGCAACACCGTTCCCAGGGAAACCGCGAAGATCCCCAGGATGAGTTCCTGGAGCCTGAGGGAATATTGCAGGCTGGACACCACTCCCTCTCCGGCGTTTCCCGCCAGGGCGGTGGAAACCAGGTCGTTGAGCTGGTACGCCGCCATGCCTACAATCGTGGGCCCGACAAGGCGCAGGACTTTCCGGGTTCCGGGATTCCCGGCGGCCCGCCTGAGGCCGGTGAAAAAGAAGCGGAAACCTTGCTTCCATACAAAGGGAAGCTGAATCGCCGCCTCCAGGAGGCCGCCTATGAGTATGCCCCAGGCCATAGCCCGGGCGGGGTTTTTGGTAAACGGGGAAAGTCCGTATGCGCAGAGTATGGTTACCAGGTTGAGGACAATGGGCGCCATTCCCGAAGGCGCAAAGACGCGAACGCTGTTCAAAATGCCCTGGAACAGGGCCGCCAGGGAGATGAAGGCCAGGAAGGGGAACATCAGCCGGGTAAGCAGGACCGTCTCGTCAAGTTCCCCTATACCGAAAAACGGGACAACGAGGGGGGTAATGAGGACGCCTAAAGCCGCCGCTAAGGACACAAAGAAACTGAGGAACGTGAAAATACAGGAGAGGAATTCCCGGATAGCGGCGCGATCATTTTCCAAAAGGTATTCTTTGAAGGTGGGGATAAACGCCGCCGCGATAGACCCTTCGGCAAAAAGGCGGCGGAACAGGTTGGGGATCATGAAGGCTACGGAAAAGGCGTCCGACAAGGCGCTGGTCCCCAGGAGGCTCGCCTTGGTCATCTCCCGGATCAACCCTAAGACACGGGAACCCAGGGTGAGGAGGGACAAGGTTGAACCGTGGCGTACTAAAGCCCGGGGAGAACCTTCTCCGTGGGGCGTCGAATTCTTCATTGGCGGAAGGCCGCCAGTACGACCATATCCTGAGGCCGGTTGGTGATAACGCCCCCGCAGCCCAGGCCAATCAGCCGCTCCGCCAGGGCCGCGTCGTCCACCGTCCAGGGGACCATGGGCCGCTTTTCAAGGCCGGCGATTCGGAACCGGGCGAACGGCGTCGTCTGAGCGTATTCGGGCTTAACATAATCGCAGCCGGCGATGAATCGACCGGCCCCCCAACGCATCGCCCAGGGTACTTCCGGGTTCACGCAGTAGATTATCCCGGTGGGTACGCGGGGGGCGGCCTTTTTGAACGCTTTGAGGCACAGGGGGTTGAAGGAGGATGCGACAACCGACTCTTCGACGGCTCTTCCCATGCCTTTGAGCAGCTTTGCGGCGGCGGCGGGCAGGGGATCGTCTTTTGTTTTCCGGGATTTAAGCTCGATATCAATGTAAATGTCCGGGCAGAATTCCTCCAGAACTTCCGCCAGCAGGGGGGGGCGCTCCCCGCTGAAGGCGGGGCCGAAGAAAGACCCCACATCCAGCGTCCATATTTCCGCCAGGCTCATTTCCTCTATCCGCCTGCCGCCGCCGTTGGCCCCCGCCGGGGCTGTCCGCAGGAAGGTATCGTCATGGGCAACCACCAGTTCCCCGGTGGCGCAGATATGAATATCCAGTTCTATGCCCGGCGATCCCGCTTCCCGGGCCGCGCGGAAAGACGCCGGGGTGTTTTCAGGGGCCAGGGAGGAACAGCCCCGGTGGGCAAAGAGAAGCGGCCGCTTCCGTCCGGGAAGAAGGGGAAGACGGCTCACGGGCTGTTCCCTGTACCCGGATTTTTCCCGGCCATCTTCGCTTTTAAGGCTTCCAGGGCGGCGTCGGCTTCGACGGCTAAGAACGTACTGCCGGCATCCCGGATTTCGTCACCGGGATTTTTCCCCAGGGAAATGAGGAGCTCCTGTTCCAGAAGGTCCGGGTCCACCGTACGTTCACGGGCCGCCAGGGCCGGGAGCCCCCGCCGCAGTTTTTCGATTTCCGCCTGAAGATCCGCGATTTCCGCCCGGAGCGCTTCAACCTTGGTTCGGATCCGCCCAGCCGCCGCTTCCGCTTCCACAGCCAAATCCGGCGCGCCCCGGCTGCGGGCAAGCTCCACCCGTTTTTCCCACTTGTCCAGGTCCGCTAAAAGCTCGTCCCGGTTTTTTTCCGCTGTTTTCAAGGCGGCGATGTGATGAAAGACGTATTCCTTCGCGGCGGCGCCGCTCATGCCCGAAAGATCATCATGCCGGGGTCCCATAATTTTCTCCCCCAGCAATACCTACTACCGGCGTTTGATTGGAAGGCCCGGCCCATACCCCGCCGAACCTCCGGTTCGTCCGAACCCCCGGTTCGCGCGTGCTCCCGGGCTCTCCCTGTACCAAAGGCAGGCATACCGTCCGCTGATAAAGATACATTCCTATTCCTCCGAATATTAAAACACAGCCCGAAACCCGGTGTTGCGGGTTGGGAAGTTTTTACACTCTACTTATGGCAATGAATAATTGCAAGGGTTCTCGTGATAATGATTCTTTTTGTACCAATCCTTTTCTTTTAATGACTATACAATTAGAGCATGGAGTGATATAATATAGGGGAAAGGGGGGTGAACGGCGATGACGATGCAAGAGTTTCAAGAACAATTCGGAACGGAAGAATCCTGCCGGGCAT
>JAIRSS010000163.1 GCA_031255315.1 Spirochaetaceae bacterium | reverse complement strand
AGAGCCTTCAAAATTTACCGCGCGTCATTATATCTCGTCTTTCAATTATTCGTTTCTATAAGGAGAATTTCAGATATGAGTATTGGCATTGTTTTTCTGGCGGTATTTCTCATCGTGATGACGGGGGTCGGCGTCTGGGGGATGCGCAAAACCAAAACATTGGGCGACTTTTTCCTGGGGGGGCGGACCCTGGGGCCGTGGATCTCCGCGGTAGCGTACGGGACCTCGTATTTTTCCGCCGTGATCTTCATTGGGTTCGCGGGTACCCAGGGGTGGCAGTTCGGCCTCAGCTCCCTGTGGATAGCGATAGGGAACGCCGTCGTCGGCGCCGGGGCCGCGTGGCTCGTCCTGGCCCGCAGGACCCGGCGCATGACCCAGAACCTTGACGCTATGACTATGCCGGAATTCCTCCAGGAACGGTACGGGGCAAAACACTTAAAACCTGTGGCGGCGTCCCTCATCTTCTTCTTTTTGCTCCCCTATTCGGCGTCGGTTTTTAAGGGGCTGGGACACCTCTTTGAGGCGGTGTTCCACATTCCCTACGACATAGCCCTCCTGGTCATGATTGCGTTTACCGGGGTTTACCTTATCCTGGGCGGGTACTTCGCCATAGCCGTTACCGATTTTATTCAGGGAATCATCATGTTTTTTGGCGCGGCGGTCATGGTCCTGGTCCTTACCGCCCCGGAAGGCGGCGTCTTTGGCATCCTGGAGAGGATAGCGGAAAACTATCAAATCAATGTCCCCCCCGACAGCCAGCCGTCCGCGCTGACGGTGTTCTCCCTGGTGTTTATGACCAGTTTCGGCACCTGGGGCCTGCCTCAAATGACCCAGAAGTTCTACGCCGTCAAGAACGAAACAGTCATTCCCAAGGCGGCTGTGGTTACCACCGTTTTCGCCCTGATGATAGGCTTTACCGCGTACTATACCGGGGCTTCTTCCCATGTTTTCTTTGATGTCAACACCGTACCGAAAAACGCCGCCGGGGTGATTCAGTACGATCTTATCGTCCCGACGCTGCTCACGAATAATCTGCCGGAAGTCCTCCTGGCGCTGATCCTCCTCCTCATCCTTTCGGCTTCCATGTCCACCTTGTCTTCCCTGGTATTGGTTTCCTCTTCGGCGGTGGCCATAGACCTCTACCCGTCCCGGCAGGAGGCTAAGATCGGAACCGGCAAGGACCGGTCGGTGGCGATGATGCGCTTCCTCTCGCTGGTTTTCATCATCATCTCCTACTTCATTTCCCGTTTCCAAATCGGCATCATCGTGTACCTTATGTCCCTCTCCTGGGGCGTCATCTCCGGTTCCTTTGCCGCGCCCTATATCCTCAGCCTCTACTCCAGGCGGGTAACTAAAGCTGGGGCCTACGCCGGATTTTTTACCGGCACGGCGATAATGATCGCGCTTTTTTTCATCCTGGGTTCAAGCAGGTCCCCCCTGGCGGCGAGTATCGCTATTATCGTTCCATTCTTCGTGGTACCGGCGGTATCCTCCTTTACCAAGCCGCCCGATCCGTCCCGGCTGGACAAGGCGTTTGAAGGGATAAGCCGGGGAGCCGGTTCCGAACCTCATTGACGGCGGGCTCCGCGCCGGTCTATGCGCGTTGGTTGACAGGACCGGAACGAACAAGTAGCATACATCACAGAGGAGTCATAGTGGCTAAAGAAGAAGCTATTGAAGTTGAAGGGATTGTGCGGGAAGCCCTTCCAAACACCATGTTCAGGGTTGAACTTTATAACCAAAACGGTCATCTCATCCTTGCGCATCTTTCTGGAAAGATGCGCAAGCATTACATTCGTATCGTACCCGGCGACCGGGTACGGCTTGCCCTCTCTCCCTACGATTTAAGTAGAGGCCGTATCATTTACCGCGAACGGTAGTTTTCAGTAACACCCAGGTAGCGCCGCTGCCGCCGTACGCCGCCGCCGGGTGACCGCTTTCTCCAGCGCAGGGACATTTTTCTATGAATTGCAGGACGGTCCGTTTCAATACCGCCTCCCCGTCCGAGTGGTTTCCCTTGCCGTGGATGAGGAGGACTTTCTCCATGCCTTGCAGTCGGCTTTCCGCGAAAAAGGATTCCATATCGGCCCAGGCTTCATCACGGGTAAGACCGTGGAGGTCAAGTATCGCGTCGGGCTTTTTTGTTCTCAGCCTGCGGCGCCGTTCCGCAGCCGAATGTTTTTCCTCCTCGTGATTTTCGGCGTCCTTGTCGTAAACGCCGTTCACCCGCATCCAGGCCGTCAGCGGATCGACGGCGGACGTTTCTTCCTTGGCGGGGGTTGGGGTTCTCGTCCGCTTTTTCCCGGCCCGAGCGGTTTGTTTCTCCCAGGCATCCAAAATATCCCCAAAATCCATGCTTGCTACCTCAATAGGGAATAATTCGATCCAGGGGAACCCAGCCGGCTTTGCCTCCAAAGGATTCGATGTAGACCCACGCATCCACAATAGAACGGATCTGCACCGCCTCCCCTTCACGAAAAAGTACGGCCGGAACGGTCCCGTTTTCCGGTACTCTAAAAGCGCCTGTCTCCCGGAGTATCCCCGCGCCGCTCGTACCGGGCGGCGTTATCCAGCCCGGCCTAAAAAATCCGCAGAACCCTATTCCAATCGCACCGCATAAAACTATGACAATACACGTATAACCCCAGGAAGAACCGGAAGTTACGGGAAAACCGTTCCGTCCGCCGCCGGCGCCGCGGATGGCGAGAAGGATAAAAATCAGGATGAAAGACGCGGCGCCCGCTAAAACCAGGAAAAAAAACCGGGGCCTCCAGGTTTCGTCCCCGGTAAAGCCTATACCCAGGGCGGTTTCAGCGGCCCGGCGCAGATCCGCAAGAACCGGACCCGCCGCGAGTTCCCGCTCGTTCAGTCTGAGGACGGCCAGCGCTTCGGCATATAAGCCCTGTTCCCAATACGACCGGGCTTCCCTAACGGCCCGGTCATACCCCGTACGGAACAGCGGAAAAACCGTCCGTGAAGCGTCCGGAAACGGGGGAGCCTGAGTCGGTTCTTTGCCTGAACGCGCCGCGCCGCCTCCGGCCTCCGCACCGGTCCCGGTGATCATATCCCGATCCGGAACCGAATCGGGTCTTTGGAGGTCCATACCGGAGGAAACCGCGGGCAGAACCCTGAACTCGCGGCTGGAAACAGTCAGGGAAGCGTCTCCATATTTCAAGAGGGCGGGGGGAATACGGACGGCAGACCCCGCCAGGGGGATAATCTGGAAGCGGAGGATGAACTCGCCGGGTCCGGCCTCCGTTATGTCCAGGGTCTCAACGAGGGCGTTAACCGGCGCTTCAATCAGGTATGAAACCGCCGCGTCTTGCCGGTTTTCCGCTTGCTCCGTTATTAGGTGGAGCCGTACTTCGGCGCTTTGCCCTATGGTCAGAGAATCGGGGACCAGATCCCACGCCGCCCAGAGAACGTCTTCCCGGGAATCGTCCCGGATTACGGCGGATACCCGAGGGCTGAAGCCCAAGCGTCCGGGGGCCCGGGCCTCAAACGGGGCAAGGGAAACCGGCCCGGCTTGTCCGGGGATAAAAAAGAATTCCACCGCCGTCCACTTTTCTTCCGGTTCCGGATTAGCCCCCCCGTGCCGTCCGACAAACCGGGGAGTGGTACGGATTCGATCCAGGACAAGGGAGGGGGGGAGATCGGGAATGACCATAGAAACATCCTGGGGATTCGGATAATTGACCAGAATGCGAATCGTCCATTCGCTGTGAACTTTCGGAATTTCCGGAGAAGTTTCCAAAAGCACCTCCATCTCCAGGGCGAATTCATCGGGAAGAACGGGTTCGGGTACCAGGCCGTAGTCCATGTAATAGTCCGGGTCAGGAAAATAACCGGATTCCTGAGAAAAAACCGGACTAAGAACGGCAATGACGCCTGCGAGAAATCCTAATAATCCGGTCCTGACGCGGGAGTATTTTCGACCAATTCCCGGCTTCTCCATCGATCCTGCTCCTTCCGGCGTAAATAATCAAAAAGAACGCTGTTCTGGACAGCATCCTGGGCCCCGTCTTCTTTCCCGGCGGCGTCCTGGTTTGCCAGGGGAACCGGACCGGCGCCGTCCTGTCGGTTCAGAGATAGGAGGCTGAGTTCCAAGTTCCGCTTCGCTTCGATATAGCTGCTGTCGGCTTCCAGAGCCTGGCGGAATTCCCCCGCCGCGCCGGCGTAATCCCCATTCCGGAACCGGATTACCCCGCGGTTGTAGTGTATCCGGTACCGCAGTTCACGATGTTCTTCCCCGCCCAGGGGCTTCAGGGATTGTTCCGCAGCGGTGAACCGCTCCAAAGCCGCCGCGTCTTCATCCAGGGAGAGGTATATGAGCCCCAGACCGTATTCCCCATAGGGCGCGGCCCCGGTAAACGCAAGGGAAGCGCGGTACGCCGCTATAGCCTTGGTATACATCCCCTGCGCGGTAAAGAAATTCCCTTCGACTATTTTCAGTTTTCCCGGCGCGCCGGAACAGGACGCGCCAAGCAGGAAGAGTGCGGACAGGAAAAGGACCGCCGCCTGCCGCCGTACACAGGGACTGCCGCGGCGGCGGCGCGTCTTGCCTTCTTTAGGTTCCACGACGCCTCCGTTTTTTTTCGCAGCCAGTGGAAACCCCCAGGGCGCCCAATGCGGCCATGATGAAGATATACGAGCGGGAGATCCGCTCCCACCGGAAATCCGCCGATCCCAGCGCCTCGGAACCATCGGCTTCAGGGGTCCCGGCTTCCCGGACCGCCGCCGCGAGGTGGTCCGACAGAAGGGCCGCCGCGTGTTCATGGGTCCCGTCAAGGTATATACCGCCGGTCCGTTCCGCAGCGTTCCGCAGGGGATCCCGGCGGAGAAAACTCAGCGCGGTTTCTTCCGGACCCGCCTCCGTCCCGGGGACCAGCCCTCCCGCTTCACTGCCCAGGCCGACCGTCGTGATGGTAATGCCTGCGGCAAGGGCCTTCTCTACCCCTTGAGAGAAAGACCCCTGATGGGCTTCTCCATCAGAAAACAGGATGATGCGCCTGCGGGTGGGAAACCCGTCCTGAAACGCTTCGGCGGCTGCGGCAATGAGGGATTCCAGATTGGTTCCCCTTCCGGTAATCAGGGATGTTGAAAGCCCCTCCAGGAAAGCCAGCACCGCTTCAACATCATTGGTCAAGGGGATGGCCAGAACTCCAGTCCCTTTTCCCACCGCCACGGCAAAACGGATTCCCCCGGAAGCCGTTGCGAGTTCGCGGGCTATAGCCGCCGCCTGTTCCAGGCGGGAAGGCTCTCCGTCTCCGCCGTCCCGGACATCCATGCTCCGGGAGAGATCTATGGCCAAAACCACATCGGCCCCCCGGCGGAATTCCGGCACCAGCCGGGTTCCCCACCGGGGGCCGGCCAAAGCCGTGATGACGCAGGCAATAAAAAGGAGGAAAAAGAAAGCGGAAAGCCCGTACCGAAGCCTGAGCGTCCGGGATTCCGTTTTTCGCCGGGAAGGCGGGAAAAAGGCCAAAACGCCCCGGTTCAGGCGGTAATGGAGGAACGACAGGAACGCCAACGGAACGAGAAGCCCCAGGCCCAGGAGAAGGGAGGGATGATCGAAACTCACAGGAAAGCCCCCAAAAGCCAACGCCGGATAAACCGGGGCAGGAGAATCAGGATCAGCGCCGTTACAATTACCGGCCTCTGAACGTCCCGGGTCCTGCTCATGGTCCCGGAACGTCCGACCGTCATCTCCGCGTCCGAGAACTGGGCGAAAGCGTCGGAAAACGCCTTCCCGGACGGCGCGGCGATGAAGGTTCCCCCGCCTTTTCGGGCTATGGCGCGGAGGGCTTCCGGGTCGACCCGGGAATCGAAGGAACCGGTTCTTCGGACTTTCAGGACGGGGTCCACATAGTCAATGGGGACTTCCCCGGCGGACCCGACTCCTATCACCCAGAGAGACGCTCCTGAAGCCCGTAATGCTTCGGCGGCGGTCTCTGGATGCACCGCTCCGGCGTTATTCTCCCCGTCGGTGATAAGCGCCACCGCCCGGCGCGGGGCGGCGGACCCCCGGATATGCAGGGCCGCTATAGCAAGCCCCAATCCTAGGGCGGTACCGTCCCCCAGTTCCCCTATCCTGAGAGTATCCAACCGGGAATAGAGGAGCGGACGGTCCACCGTCGGGGGCAGGAGGAGGCCCGCCTCGTTTCCTACCGCCACCAGCCCTATGGCGTCCGCGGGGCGGCTGTCAGCAAATTCCCGGACCATGTCCCGGGCCGCGTCAAAGCGGTTCCGCCCGTCCATATCAAGACCGGCCATACTGGGGCTTATATCCAGCACAAAGAGTATGTCCGCTCCCCGGTTGAGCCAGATGAGTTCGGTAGACACAAGCCTGGGCCCTGCGGCCGCGACAAAAAGGAGGAAAACGCCGCAGAGTTTGGGGATACCCAGGAATTTGATGAACAGGGTTAGATTCAGGGCGGGCTTGAAGGGAACGCCTCCCGGCGGCCCCAGGGGAATCTCCAGGGTCAGGGCGTCCCTGAAAAGCCGGGAAAGGCCGCACAAGATGATAACGACAGCCGCCCCAGCCGGAATCAGAAGGAGCCGTTCAAAACCTAGGCTCATACCGCCCTCTCCGTCCGCGTCCGCTTTCCCGCCTGCATGGAACCGGCAGGCTCCCCGTGGTCCGTTGGTTTTTTGTATTTCTCCATTTTTCCGATAAAATCCCGCATCTGATCGAGGAACGCCGCCGCGCATTCCCGTTCTATTTTTACGCCGCTGAACCGCAGGGCGTCGCAGCGCCGGAAGAAGTCCCTGATGAACAGCCCCGACGAATCAGACGTCAGGGACGGGAGAGAAAGGAATTCCTCCCCCGTCATGGCATGGCAATTCATCCCGGTAAAAAGGCCCAAAAAAGTCCTGAATTCCCTGGAAAGCCTGTCCAGCGTCCCGGCGGCCCGCTCCTGCCCGCCCTTGTCCAGGGCGGCCCGCAGATGCCGCAGAACCTTACGCATGGACCAAAGGACATAGCGCCGCCTGAGCGCCTCCCTCCAGCGCCGGAAAGCCGGACCGCCCCTCAGGAGCAGCAGGACGCAGCCCGCGGCAACGGCAATCATTCCCAGGGCGGTTCCATAAATTATCCCCATAGTACCTGGAATCACCAGGGACGACGCCGGCTCCGAAAGAACAAACGCGCTCCCCTCGGCCTCCAGGATGGAAGCTACCTGCACAGTAAGCCCGGTAAAGGTGAGAGAGGCGATTTCTATAGGCGGCAGCTCTATCACTCCCGGCGTAAAGGCTTTGAAATCAACGATGAGGCGGCGGGCTTCCCCCCGGTTTTCAAGCTCTACCCTGGTGATGATCAAGCCGGACGTCCGGGGAAGCTCTCCGGGATCATCCAGAATCACGCTCCCGGCGCCTGGCAACGCGGCGCCCAGGGGAAGCGCCAGCCGTCCGGGATCCCCCACAAAGACCCGCTGGGGAATAAGGTAGGCGTCTTCCAACCCGGGGCCGGCGTTCTGGGCGGTTCCGGAGACGGTTAAAACGATTAGATACGCCAGAAGAAAGAGGGGCTTCACCGGCGTCTCCGAAGGCGGTAGTTCCGGCGCAGTTCTCCCCGGAAAAACCGGGCCAGAACAGCCGGCGCGTCAACAGCGGTACTTAGTTCAAGCCTGGCGGCTCCCGCCCGGCGGCAGACGGACTGCCAGAGCCGGGTACGATCCTCGTGCCATTCGGACCACGCGGCGCGGAAGGAAGGAGAGGACACAGGCGCGTGGAAATGGTAACCCGTCTCGCCGTCTTCCAGGGCGGCTAATCCTATGGGGGGTATTTCCCGGTCCAGGGGGTCGGTTATCTTGACCGCGATGACGTCATGTCGTGCGCAAAGATCCCCCAGCTCCTGCTCCCAATTCACGCAGAGAAAGTCGGAAATCACGACTACCAGGCTGCGCCGCTTGAGGATCCGCTTGGTTCCAGCCAGCGCCGCTCCCAGGCCGCTTCCCCGGCGGGGGTTTTCCACTTCCAGGGCGGCGCTTATCAGGGCCAATACATGGGGCCTCCCTTTCCGGGGGCTATAGACCCTGATAATATCCTGGTCAAAAAACACCGCGCCTACCCGCTGCCCCGTCCTTTCCGCGGAAAAGGCGATCAGGGCGGCGGCCAGCACCCCTTGATCGTACCTGGTCAGGGCGAACTTCCCCGCGTCCTGAAAAATCCCGCCGGAACGCATGGAAGCGGAACAATCCAGGACGATAAACACCGTAATCTCCCGTTCCTCCCGGTAAAGTTTGACAAAAGGCTTACCGAACCGGGCGCTTACGTTCCAGTCTATAGCGCGAATATCATCGTCCGGTTCGTACTGCCTGACCTCATCGAATTCTATCCCCTGTCCCCGAAAAACTGACGCGAATTCTCCAACCAGGAGATCTTCCGCCAGATCCCGGGAAACGAGGTGAAAAGCGGCTATCTTTCGCAGAAGCTCCCGCCGTTCCATGATGAAGCGTTAGGGCGCGGGGACCAGGGCCAGGATACGGGAGATCACGCCGTCCGTATCCAGTCCGTCGGCTTCGGCCTCGTAGGAGAGGACGATCCGGTGCCGCAAGACTGGAAAAGCGGCGGCCTTTACGTCTTCGGGGGTAACAAAGGCGCGGCCTTCAAACAGCGCCCGGATCCGGCAGCACTGATAGAGGGCAATCGAGGCGCGGGGAGACGCCCCAAAAGCAATGTACTGGCAGAGCCCGTCCCGGTCCTGCCGCCGTTCTCCCTCCCCGGATCGGGAGGACCCCACGCCCACGCCCCCGCCCTTGGATACGGGCGGACGAGTAGCGGCGACCACCGAAACCAGGTACCCGGTGATACGGGGGTCTATACGAACAGTCCGGACGGCGGCCCTCAGCGCTTCCCGGCGGGGAGGGTCCAGAACCGGCGATAGGGGAGAAACCCCTTCAGCGTCCTCCGCGGCCTGTTGTTCAACGATCCGCGCTTCCTCGTCAATCCGGGGATACGGGACGAGCAGTTTGAGGAAGAAACGATCAAGTTGGGCTTCAGGCAGATTGTAGGTTCCCTCATGCTCAATGGGATTCTGGGTAGCCAGAACCAGAAACGGCTCCGGGAGAGGGTACGTGGTCTCCCCTATGGTTACCTGCCGTTCCTCCATAGCCTCAAGCAACGCCGATTGGACCTTGGCCGGCGCCCGGTTGATCTCGTCCGCTAAGATTAGGTTGGCAAAAACCGGCCCTCTTCGGACCCTGAACTGGCCGGTATTCTGTTCCCACATCAGGGTTCCGGTAATATCCGCCGGAAGGAGGTCCGGGGTGAATTGAATCCGTTTAAACTGAAGAGCCGTTATTTCCGCCAGGCTCCGCACCGCCAATGTTTTGGCAAGTCCCGGCACTCCCTCAAGGAGAATGTGCCCTCCGGCGATCAAGGCCGTCAAAAGCCCGTCGATAATCTCCCCCTGTCCCACAATACGCCGGGCAAGCTCCGCACGGGAACGGTCCAACAGCCCGGCGGCCTCAGCGATCACATCCCGGCTGTCCGGGTCAGCGCTCAACTCCATAATATGGGTATTGTACCTGTACTACCCTTCATTCGCAAGACGACGGGCCGTCCCAAGCCGGCGCGCCCGCTCCAAGCCCCCGTGCGCGGCGGCGGAGTTCCGGCGGGACGCGGAGCCGCAGAGGGAACAACTACATGCCGTCCGCCGCTGGTATTAAATTCCGCATGGTTAAATTGCTGTTTCCCCGGAAGTAACTATCGACAAATTAATAATACTTTACTACAATGGCATCATAGATTAGCTAAGAAAGGAGGCGGCCAATGGCGGAAGTTTTATCGATAGTATTAGGCGGAGGAAAAGGAACCCGGTTGTTCCCTTTAACCCAAGCCCGGGCGAAACCGGCGGTTCCTTTTGGGGGAAAATACCGGCTCGTAGACATTCCCATTTCAAACTGTATCAACGCGGATCTCCGGCAGATATACATACTGACCCAGTTCAATTCCGCATCTCTTCATCTACATCTGTCCCAAACGTACATCTTTGATTCTTTCTCCAAAGGTTTCGTTGAGATATTGGCAGCCGAACAGACCTTTGAACATTCGGGGTGGTACGAAGGTACGGCGGACGCGGTGCGGAAGAATTTTATTCACTTCAGAACTCAAAATCCCTCGTACTATATGATACTTTCCGGGGATCAGCTTTACCGTATGGACCTAAAGGACTTCCTCAACAAACATAAGGAATCCGGGGCGGCCATCTCCATAGCCTGTACAACCGTTTCAAGGGAAGACGCCAGCCAACTGGGAATTCTCAAGGTGAATCAGTCCAACACTATCACCGAATTTCTGGAAAAACCCGGCCCCACGAGAGATATTGGTGATTTCAAAGCCCCTTCCGAACTGCGGCGGGATAAATCCCAGGGAGGTGAATACCTGGCTTCCATGGGTATCTACGTATTCAACGCCGACGCTATGGAAAACTGCCTCGCCAACGAATTTACCGATTTCGGCAAGGAGATCATCCCTATGGCCATTAAAAAACTCAAGGTCAATGCATACGTTTTTGACGGCTATTGGGAGGATATAGGAACCATCAAGAATTTCTATGAAGCAAATCTGGATTTGACCAGCGTAACGCCGAGGTTCGACTTTTATGCGGAAGAAAAACCTATCTACACCCATATCAGAAATCTTCCTCCTTCAAAAATGAATTTCAGCAATATGAACCAGTCCATCGCCGCCGAAGGATGCATCATCACCAACGCGACGATTTCCAATTCCATTGTTGGGGTTAGAACCATCATAGAATCCGGGGCAAGCCTCAACGGGGTCATCTGCATGGGCGCCGACTTCTACGAAACCGAGGCCCAGAAGCGGCAAAACAGCGAGAAGCATATCCCTAATATAGGCATAGGCAAGGGTACTGTGGTTAAGGGCGCTATCATCGACAAAAACGCCTGCATAGGCGAAGGCTGCCGTATCGGTATAGACGATTTAAACCGCAACGAGGGCAACTATGGCCACTATTATATCGTGGATGGGATTATCGTTATTCCCAAAAACGCGGTGCTTTACCCGGGAACGGTAATATAACGTGAGTTCGATGGGGCAAAG
>JAIRSS010000078.1 GCA_031255315.1 Spirochaetaceae bacterium | reverse complement strand
CTTAAAGAAGAACGAGATTGAGCTGCAGGTTCTGGAAGAGAACATCAGAAAATCCATACATCAGGATTAAGGGTTGGTATGGCAAAACTTGAGAGAAAAAGAAGGGAAGGCGAGGCCGTTGTCGTTTTCAGGCCCGATACGAGCTTTAACGGCTTCCTCCGCTTTAAGGAGGCCCTGTGTATTCAGGGCAAATTCAGGGGGACTATCGAAGCTACCGGCGCTCTTATTGTTGACAAGGGAGCCGTCGTGGAAGCCGATCATATTTCGGTTTCTTCCCTTATCGTATACGGTACGGTGATTGGGGAGATTAACGCGATGGACAAGGTTGATATGATGAGCGGTGCCGAAGTCCGGGGCAATATCAGCGCCTCCCGCCTGCGCATTGCCGAGGGCGTCCTTTTCGAGGGCCAGTGCGGCATGATTCGGGTCGAAAAGGAAACCGAGATATTCTCCCGCTCCACGGAAGAGATCAAGGCCGAATTGCAGAGAACCCGCGCGGAAATAACATGACGGGACGGGCGGCGACAGACCTGCACGGTTTCAGGCGCTTTTAAGCCCGTTTCAAGTTCGTTCGTTTGTTTGTTTGTATGGATGAAATAATTACCAGAGCCGAAGAATTGATACACGCCGCCGCCGGAAAGGGGCTGAGGATCGCCCTTGCCGAATCCTGTACCGGCGGCCTTGTCTCAAACCTGCTTGCGGGGGTAAGCGGGGCTTCCCGCGTCTTGTGGGGGGCGTACATCGTCTACACCCCGGAGGCGAAAACGGCCATGCTCGGCGTTGATCCGGCAATCATAAAGGAACACGGCGCGGTAAGCCGTGAAACCGCCCTTGCCCTGGCGGAAGGGGCCTTGCGGGAAAGCGGCGCGGACATAGCCGCCTCGGTAACGGGCCTTGCCGGCCCCGGCGGCGATGGATCGGGCAAGCCGGTGGGCACGGTGTTCATGGCCGGTGTTCGCCGCGCCGGAGGATCCGCCGAATCGCGGGAGTATCACTTTATCGGCTCCCGTAACGGCATACGCTGCGAGGCCGCGTGGGAACTTATCGCACTTCTTCTGCGTTTAAGCGCCGCGCCTCCCGGCTGATTTGTCCCGGCGTGGGGCCGCTTTCTATTGTCAACAAGTTAAGCACGTGAAATCCTATGTTATTTTGTAAGTACGCAACTTCTTTTCCAAAGCTTCCTCACTCATCCTGCGGTAATACCCCCTCCGCCTCATCAGTGGCCACGCTACCGCACTGCGCTCTTCTTTTTGTTTATCCTCCCCGATAAACTCACCCACGAGGCGAATAACGGCCCCTTCCCGCTCCTCAACCCCGGTCCACAATGACACCCCGCCGTGAACAGGGGCCTGTCCCCGCAAGCGGGGGTCTGTCCCTCCGACAAGGGGCCTGTCCCCCACAAACAGGGGTCTGTCCTCCTCCCCACCCCGCCGACATCGGACTTCGCCCCTTTCAATATCGATCAGCTCAAGAACAGTAGTGAATGTCGTGTGCCTGCAATGATCCGACCAATACGTGTCCAGAATACGCAGCTCCGTCAGGGTGGGGTTCCGCCCCTCGCCCCCGAAATAATCCCGGCAGCAGCGCAGATCATCGATGCTCATGGCAAGGCCGTATTCCCCGCGCAAAGCGGCCAGCCTTTCCTCCCCGGCCCGGATAAAGCCCGCAAGCACCGGCACATCGGGAATCTCCCGTTCCTCAGGTTCAAGCGTTTCGGGCAGTTCCGCGCAGGCTTCACGGGAGTCCACAGGGTTGATAAGATAACGCTTCACCGCTTCCAGCGCCTCGTCCGAAACAGGCGTTCCGTCGGCCTCAAGCACAAAAACCCGCGCCGTCCGCACAAGCGGCCTTAACCCCGTAACCAGCTCCGCGCACTGCTCCGCCGAATCCGCCCGCTGGTCATACTGTCCCGGCAGGTATTCAACGGCAAAGGCCCGCTCGTTTCCCTTTAATGGAGGGAATTCCCCGTAAAACACCTCGTCGCATTGCGGCTCCGAAAGCACCAGTTCCACCACGCGCCTGAACTGATCCCCGTCCAGTCGGCCGACATCGTAACGGTTAAGAATACGAAGCCCCCTGAGCCGGGCAAGCTCGCCGTACCGAACGCCCAGGAAACCGGCAATATCGGCCAGGACACCCCCGGCTTCAACATCGAACCCTGGCTTCTTCCCGACAAAAACTCTTTGTATTGATTTTATTGATATTGATGCTCTCGGCATAAAAACCCCACACACGACAAGCTGAGGGAAGTTTACCCGCAAAGCCATCCGCTTACAAGCCGACACCCGCACTGTAGCAGTAATTCTCATTTTGGAAACTTTTCACATGGAAAAAGCCCAAAAATAACGGCATGACCGGTTCCACCTTATATATCACCTGCTTTTTCATACACACATTGCCTGCATATTGCCGATTTGAGATGTTATTTTTTGAAAATGAGAATTACTCGCACTGTAGGCGATGATTCCGAATCCAAAATAACAGCACAGACCAACACGGATGCCGTCATCGCGAGGCGCGGAGTGGACGTAGCAATTCAGACAGGGGACAGACCCCCTCGCACCACCATCAAGCAACGACACCGGGCGAGGCCCGCCCAACGCCCTGCGTTACTCCCATTCTATTGTGGCGGGAGGTTTGCTTGATATGTCATAGGTTACGCGGCCGATGTCTTTTACCGTGTTGGTTATCAGGGTCGAAATTTCCAGGAGATCGGCGGGGGAGAAGGGGTATACGTCGGCGGTCATGCCGTCGGCGCTGGTAATGGCGCGCAGGGCCAGCACCCAGCCGTATTTGCGTACATCGCCCGCAACGCCCACGGAACGGACGGGCAGCAGCACCGCGAAAGCCTGCCAGATTTCATCGTAAAGGCTTTTTCCGGAGGGGCCGCGGCGTTTCTTGAGTTCATCGATAAAAACGGCATCGGCCTCCCTTAGGATTTCGCATTTTTCGCGGGTTACTTCACCCGGAATACGCACCGCAAGGCCCGGCCCCGGAAAGGGATGACGGCGCACAATGTCTTCATCGATGCCGAGGAGCCTTCCCAGGGCGCGTACCTCGTCCTTGTAAAGCCGGTCCAGCGGCTCGATGATGCGGCCCGCCCGGCGTTTCGCGTCAACAAGGGGGCTTCCCACATTGTGATGGCTCTTGATAAGGTGCGCCTTCTT
>JAIRSS010000024.1 GCA_031255315.1 Spirochaetaceae bacterium | reverse complement strand
GTATGCGTTGCTCTGGTCCGGCCCAGCCGAATGGTGTAGGATACAAAAATGATGTACGAAACGAAAATTCTGGTATTCGGTTCTTTGAATATTGACAAAACCTTTACCGTAGATCACATAGTCCGGCCAGGGGAGACCATCAGCAGCGGCTCCCTGCTGAAGAGCGCCGGAGGCAAGGGGGCTAACCAGGCCGCAGCCCTGGCAAAGGCGGGGGCGCCGGTATATATGGCGGGGAAGATAGGCGAGGATGGACGGTTCCTCCTGAGCCTTCTTGAATCCTACGGGGTCAACACCCGGCATGTTGTTATGTATGAAGGCGAAACCGGCCAGGCCGTCATTCAGCTTGATAAGAAGAGTCAGAATTCCATCGTGCTTTTCGGCGGCGGCAACGTCAATATCACCATTGACGAGATAAATCAGGCCCTGGCGGAATTTGCCGCCGGGGATCTTATCGTACTACAAAACGAAATAGTTCATACCCGGCAAATCATGGAGGCGGCGAAGAAACGGGGCTTGCGGATTTGCCTTAACCCTTCGCCGTATGATGAAACAATCGAATCCCTTCCCCTGGAACTGGCGGATATTCTGTTTGTCAATGAGATCGAGGGGGCCGCCCTGGCGGGCGTGGAACCGGGAAGCCCCCCGCCCAAGGCCCTGGACAACCTGACGCGCCGGTTCCCCCGTGCGGAAATCATCCTTACCGCCGGAAAGGATGGAGCTTACTATGGCTGCGGGGAACTGCGGGAAAAGAGTGAAATTGTTGACGCCCCCGTCGTTGACACCACCGGGGCGGGGGACGCCTTTACCGGCTATTTCCTGGCCGCCCGGCATACAGGCCGTACCGTTGCCGAGGCCCTGGCGGCCGCGAGTAAAGCCGCCTCTATCGCCGTTTCCCGTACGGGCGCTATGGAGGCCGTGCCCTTTGCCCGCGAGGTGCTTGCATGAAACCCGGCGCCGCTTATTACGAATACTCCGCCGCCGCCCCCTTTCCCGCAACGATCCTGGAAATCAGGAAGGCTGGAGAGGCTGCGGCCCTTATCCTCGACGACACTATCTTCTACCCTGAGGGAGGCGGACAGGGCGCCGACCGGGGAACCATCAACGGGGCGTCCCTGCTGGATGTGCAGGAAGCGGGCGGGGAAATACTGCACTTCCTTTCCGCCCGCGACGCGGCCCGCCTGTCTCCGGGTCCGGCGGAGCTTCGGTTGGACGCGCCGCGCCGCCGGGATTTTACGGTTCACCATACGGCCCAGCACCTCCTTTCCGGAACCATCCTCCGGCTTACCGGAAAGCCGACGGCGTCCATGCGGTTGGGCGAGGAAATCTGCACGATAGACGTAAACGCCCCGGAACTGACGCCGGATACTCTTACATCTGTGGAAGAGGCGGCGGCCGATGTTATTGAGGCGGATGTCCTGGTGCTGATACATCTCTGCCCGCCGGAAAACGCGGCGGATTTTCCCCTCCGCAAGAGGCCGCCTGCGGGGGAGGATGTGATCCGGGTGGTAGAGATTCAGGGCGTCGACTTTTCTCCCTGCTGCGGGACCCACCTTAAATCCACCGGCCCCATCGGCGTCCTCAAGATACTGGGGGCCGAGAAGTACAAAGGCATGACCCGCGTTACCTTTGCCGCAGGCCGCCGGGCGCTCCGTGATTACCGGCTTCTGAGACAGAACGGGGACCGGATTTCCCGAACGCTCAAAACGCCGGTATCCGGGATCGGCGACGGGGTATCGGCCCTGGCCGCCCGCGTCAATCAGCTTGAAAAAGAGATCAAGGAACTGAAGGAGGCCGCCGCTCATACCGCGGCGGAATCCCTGCTCCGGGACGCGGGGGTTCCCTCCGGCAAAGACCCGGCTCAAAAAACCGGGCCGGGAAGGGTATATGTCTTCCTGCTTCCTGACGCGGATATGGAAAAGACCGTGCGGATAGGCCGGGCGGCTCAAAAATTATCCCCCGCTCCCCTGATCTTCGGTTCCGAACGGGAAGGCAAATTCGCGGCCTTCTGTTCGGATACGGGAGTTGACCTGCGGCGGCTGCTCAACGATCCCGTGGAAGCCGCAGGCGGCCGGGGCGGCGGCGGGCCTTCGTTCTTCCAGGGCGCGTTCAATTCGCCGGGAAAACTCAGGGCGTTTCTTGAAACGATTTCCCCGGAAGGATCCGTCATTCCAGTATCGTGATCTCTACACGCCGGTTCTGCCGGCGGCCCGCTTCGGTGGAATTATTCCCCGCCGGTTTAGTCCCCCCGGCGCCTGTATAGATGAACCGGTCCGGAGAAATACCCCGGGCGGCGAGTTCCCCGACAATGCTTTTGGCCCGTTCCAGGGAGAGTTGCATTTCGCTTTGAGGCCGTCCTATTGAGGCGGTATGACCCTCTACCAGGAAGGTGCGGTCCGGAAAGCGCTGGAGGGCGTGGGCTATGGCGTCCAGCCGCGTCTTTTCATCCGGCAGGAGATCCGCCGAATCCGGCGCGAACCGGAGGTCCCGCAGGGTAAGGCGTACGCCTTCCGGTACCTGGGTAATGTCCAGACTGGAATCCTCTCCCGGAACCGGAACGGCCGATTCCGGCCCGCCCTTGCCTTCCTGTTCCGCCGCCGTACCCGGAGGAACCTCAATATTCAGCGTATCCGTCAGCGCCGCTATCGAGGCTTCCCTGTCCAGGGGGACGAGGCCCTGGCCAAATATCAGGGTAAAACCCCGGAAACGGAGGGCGCCGCCGCCGGGCCAGGTAAAGGTCTCGTCCAGATTATCCCGGATAAGAAGGGGCAGGCCGTCGGAAACCCGGAGCAGAATATCCACTGTATGACTGCCCTGGAGGGTCTCGAAATCATCCTCCCCCTGGGGCCGTCCGCCCTGGCCGCCGGACCTGTTCCGGGGGGAAGCCTGATAGCGGGAAGCGTACCGGGCGTGAATGCGGTGAACCGGGATATCCTTGTAGAGTTCCTGGCCGCGGTATTCGTATTCGGCGACAAGCGGCACAATAACGGCCCGGCCCCGGTTCAGCGGGTCCACCGCGCGGCTCCCCCTGGCGGTCCATTTGGCCCCCGGGCGCACCGGTTCGGCGGGATACGCGGGAAAGCCCCGGAGAGACGGGAAGCCCTTGTCGTCAACAATAGTAAGGTTTCCGTCACGGCCAACCCGGAAATTCACGGGAATCACCGCGTTTATCCCCCGCGCGCTCTGCCGCATATCCCGAAGCGTTTCTTCCAGAACAAAGAAGTTCCCCCTGTATTCCAGAACGGAACCGTTATCCGCGGTTTGCGGTATGATGGAAGCCCGGACTTCCCGGTAAACATGGCCTATATACACGCCGTTTTCATACCGGGACCAATCGGACAGTTCCGTCAGCGTGTAGGGGCCGGTGTTCCCCGCGGCAAGCTGAACCGGGCCGGGGGAACCGGCCGCGCCGGACGCGGGTACGCCCTGGGACGGGCCGCCGTTCTTCATGCTGGTTTGAGCGGGAAGAGGAGAAAACGCCAAAAAGAAAAATGACTATTCAATTAGAGCATAATACGGTTTTGGCGGAGCCAAAGCGCAGGCATTGACGAGGTGAGAAAAGATATCCTGGATAAGATACCGTCGGTTCAGCCGATAGCAGAATT
>JAIRSS010000244.1 GCA_031255315.1 Spirochaetaceae bacterium | reverse complement strand
GGTGTATAATGAGGCTTTCCCAAAACTTCAGTTTTGGGAAAGCAACCTTGAAATTCGAGGTTTTACACGGCTGAAAGCCTAAGAACCACAAGAGCCTGTCCCAAAACCGTGCGCTATGCGCACGGTTTTGGGACAGGCTCTAATGCACCACGAATTCCTCATCGTAACCGGCAACGAGCAAATACCCCGACCGGTACAGCACCGCCGACGGGTTTATGTTACCCACGTTGAATTCCGCAAACAGGCAGAGCTAAAGGAAATCCCTTTAAGATAGAGAAATCAACCTTCTGCCGTTCTATCAGGGTGACGCTGCAATCTAAAATCCCGAAAATATTGCGCATTCATCCGCAATTCGTTATAGCATAAAAATTTAGTAAGAAATTTGCGACTGCAAATCCGGAACTTCAGACTATAGTGTTTCTATCCAAGAAATATAAAAGGCTTAGGCGGGGGTAGAATCTTCACTAATACGAACTATGAGGCGTTTCGCAATGACGAACGCCTTCTCCACCTGACATCTGGCGGTATTTTACAAGTGGAAGAACTCTATCATGAAACATTAATCTGACAGCCTGCATCAGGCGTTTCTTCCCCGTCGTCTAAAATCAAAGCCGGCCCTTCAGTCAAACCGCCGGTATACCGCCGCCGGACGCCCGCACGGCCCCGGCGCCCGTTTTCCCGCCCTCCGGCCCCTCGATCCAATTCATCAGAATACACATTATCATCAGTAAACCCGGCCAAACCCCGGTCCGGCCCCATTCCCGGCGCTTGGCTGCGCCGATCCTGAGAGGGCTAACCCGGGGTAGTTCGCTTAGATGAACCTGCCCAATGGAGCAACGTTCAATTTTTGTGCTATGTTAAGATTACGGGAAGTTCTCTACGGGGATAATCTATGCGGAATGATGATAAAGAGCTATGAAAGATAAGTATTCTGTTTTGGCGGTGGACGATGAGGTAAAAATCCTCCGCCTGGTAAAATCCTACCTTGAGATAAATGGGTATGCCGCCTTCTGCGCCGAAACCGGTGCAGAAGGATTGGAACTTTTTGAACGTAATCAGATTTCTTTGATACTCCTGGATGTGATGCTCCCGGATTTTTCCGGTGAAGAATTCTGCAAAAAAGTCCGGCGGGTGTCGGATGTTCCTATCATCATGCTCACTGCCAAAACTGACGAAGAAAGTGTAATTCGGGGCCTCGGCATTGGAGCGGACGACTATGTAAGTAAACCCTTCAGCCCGCGGCAGCTTATGGCCCGCGTCGCGGCGGCTTTGCGGCGGTGCGGCGGCAGGGAAACCGCCGGCGGCGTTCTTTCCTGCGGCGATCTCATGATAGACGCCGAAAAACGCTTCGTCACCCGGAAGGGGAAAGAGATTTCTTTGACACGGGATGAATACCGCATCCTTCTCCTTCTTATGTCCCGTCAGACAAAAATTTTTACACGGGAAGAGATTTTGGATGCTGTCAAAGGAGACGGATATGAGGGGTTCGATCGTTCCGTAGACAGCCATATAAAGCGGCTGCGGGCCAAGATTGGAGACGACCCCCGCTCTCCCCGGTATATACTCACTGTCTACGGCATGGGATACCGCCTGGGGGCGGCATGAATTTCACCATCAGCCTGAAAAACCGCCTGGCCCTCACTTACGCCCTCTTCATCGCCGCCGCTCTGGGGATATTAACGCTGGCTGTCAATATGGTTACCGGCCATATCTTTAACACCCTCGTCAGGGATAATATCGCCGGAAAAAGTAAAGAAATCGTTAGGGACATCGGGGACTGGTACAACCCTATGAGCGGCGGGTTTGACGCTGTTTCCATAGAGACAATGGGTATGTACTTTGTTCATGAAGGGTATATCCTAACGGTGGAAGACGCGGCGGGGAACCTGGTCTGGGATGCCCGGTCCTGTGATATGGAACAATGCATGGAGGTAATAAACAGCATAACCCGGCGTATGGAAGGGCGGTTTTTCCTGAACGGCGCGTTGCGGAAAGAACAATACCCTGTGAGCTATGCAGGCGGGATCGTCGGGACCGTAACTATTGAAACCTACGGCCCCTTTTTCTACAGCGAAACGGAGACAAAATTTCTTGGGTCCCTCAACCGGCTGTTGCTTATCGCGGGGATTCTGCTGACGCTTATCAGCGCCGGTATATCCGTCCTGCTTTCCCGCGCTATAGCCCGGCCTGTCAACAAAGCGGGAGAAGCGGCCCGGCAAATAGCCCGCGCCCACGCTCCACAGACGGCCCGCGCAGCCCGGGCGGAGTCTTCCGGCGGCGTGAGGGCGGACCGGCTGGCCATCAGAATACCTGACCAGTATAAAACACGGGAACTTGCGGAACTTTCCCGGTCGATCAACGAGTTGGCGGCGGAGCTTGAGGAAGCGGAACTCCGCCAAAGGCGGCTTACCGCCGACATAGCCCATGAACTGCGGACTCCTCTGGCGTGTTTACAGGGGGGCCTTGAGGCTATGATGGACGGGGTGTATACGCCGGACCGGGAACATCTGGAAAGCTGCCACGAGGAAATTCTGCGTCTTGCCGGTCTGGTGGATGATTTGAACACCCTGGCCGCGCTTGAAGGGGGGGCGGCCGCTCCGGGAACTTGCGTTCCATACGGAGCGCTTGTCCCCGGACCAGCGGATCGTCTGCATAAGACCGAATTCGATTTGGCAAAGCTGTTGCGGGGAACGGCGGAACAATTCAGGGCCGCCGCAGCCGAAAAGGGAATAGCGATAACGTTGAATCTTCGGGAAAGCCCGGTCACCGCCGACTACGACCGGCTCAAACAGGTGTTTATCAACCTCTTGTCCAACGCGGTAAAGTACACTGACCGGGGCGGCATAACTATCTCCATACAGGAAGGCGGGGAGCGTTTTCCCGGCGCTCGTTGGGAAGCCTCTGTTGCCGATACCGGCATTGGCATACCGGAACGGGATCTTTCCCATATCTTTGAGCGCTTCTACCGCTCGGATAAGTCCCGCAGCCGCAGTACCGGAGGCGCGGGAATCGGCCTGACCATTGCCGCCGCCATTGTCCACGCCCACGGCGGAATCATCAGCGCCGAAAACGGCGCGTCCGCCGGGGCCGTGTTCCGGGTGGCCTTGTAACATGATACCGGCGGGTGCGGACGGGATGAGGGAAAGAACCAAACAAAGGAGGCTTTCCCAAAACCGCGCGCCTAGCGCACCGTCAATTGATTTTGGGACAGGCGCAAAGCATTCCTGAAGGTCAATCGCCGGGGATCGGGGTCCAAAGTTACGGCGCGGAACGCTCCCTTATCCTCCCTCATTCCAATGCCCTATCTTCCGTATCTTCTGGTTCCGGTAGCGCACCAATACCGGGGGGGGCCGGCTGGCAAGGTCCCCCAGTTCCCGTATCAGCAGTTCTTTGATGGTCCGGGCCATGCCGTCAGGGTCGGTGTGAGCGCCGCCCGCCGGTTCGGGAATGACGCCGTTGATCGCCTTGAATCCAAGGAGGTCCGCGCTGGTGATGCGGAGCATGGCTGCGGCGTCTTTCGCTTTGCCCGCGTCGCGGAGGAGGATGGAGGCGCCTCCTTCAGGGCTGATTACCGAATAGATGGCGTTTTCCAGCATGTAGATTTTGTCGCCCACGCAGATGCCCAAAGCGCCGCCAGACCCGCCCTCGCCGATGATGATGCAGACTATCGGGGTCTTTAGCTGGCTGAAGTCCCGCAGGTTCCGGGCTATGGCTTCCCCTATGCCCCGTTCTTCCGCGCCCAGGCCGGGGTACGCGCCGGAGGTATCCACAAAGGTGATAATGGGCCGTCCAAATTTTTCGGCTTCTTTGGCAAGGCGCAGGGCTTTGCGGTATCCCTCCGGGTTAGCCATGCCGTGATTGCGGCGCATGTTTTCTTTCAGGCTCCGGCCTTTTTGGTTGGCCAGGATGGTAACCGGCCTGCCCGCAAGAAAGCCCAGGCCGCCAATCAAGGCGGGATCGTCGCCGAAACAACGGTCGCCGTGGAGTTCAATGAAGGAATCGAAAATGCGCGTTATGTAATCCAGGGCATAGGGCCGGTCGCTGTGGCGGGCCAGTTCCACCCGCTTCCACGCGGCTTCCGCACGGGACCCGGCGCGGATCTTCGCCTCAAGCTGTTCCAATTCTTCCTGGGCGCTGATCCCCGACGCGGCCATCAGTTTCTTGAATTCCTCAAATTTGCGGGTGAGTATGTCTGAATTCATTCAGGGGTCCTCCTGTTCTTCCGGTGCAGGTCTATAAGGGTGGAAAGGATCTTCTTCTGATCTTTGCGCGGGACGATGAGGTCCACAAATCCTTTTTCCTGTTGAAATTCCGCCCGCTGGAAGCCTTCCGGCAGGGTCTGCCTGATGGTCCCTTCAATGACGCGGGGGCCGGCAAAGCCGATCAGCGCGCCCGGTTCGGCGATGGTTACGTCGGCGAGCATGGCGAAAGAAGCGGTAACCCCGCCGGTGGTCGGATCACAGAGGACGATGAACAGGGGGACCGCCGCCTTGTCCAGTTCCGCTGCGGCGTTGGACGTTTTAGCCATCTGCATAAGCGAAAAGATGCCCTCCTGCATACGGGCGCCGCCGGAAGTGGTGTAAATGATCACCGGGGTCTGATCCTCCGCTCCTTTGAGCATCGCCCGGGTAACTTTTTCACCCACCACGGAACCCATAGAGCCTCCCATGAACTGGAAGGACATAAGGCCCAGGATGACCGGCTTCCCTTCAATGGTACAGGTCCCGGTGATAACCGCCTCCTTCATCCGGGCTTTGGCTTCCGCCTCGGACAGTTTTTCCTCATACCCGAAGAGGTCTATGGGGTTGAGGGAACGGAGGTTGGCGGAAAATTCCATAAAGCTGCCTGAATCTACCAGGTACTGCAGTCGTTCCGCCGGTTCCATTCGATAATGGTAGCCGCAGGACGGGCAGGTTCTCAGCGCGTCCCTGATGCGTTCTTCTTCATGGGGGACGCCGCAGGACGGACAGGCGGCGTCTTTATAGGCGGTTTCCGTATTGTCAACGGGCATTTTCAAGCTCCTTAGCTATTTCTCCATAATAGGATGTTCCAAACTGACCGGAGCGGAAGACGCGGTGTTTGATAATCCACTGCTGCCCGGTTTTGTTGGTCTTTATGCCTTCAATAATGAGTTCCTCCAGCGCCCGGCTCATCCGATCCAGCGCGTGGACCCGGTTCGTCCCGTGGACGATGAGTTTCGCCACCAGGGAATCGTAGTGAGGGGGGACCACGCAGCCGGTATACAAGAAAGAATCGAACCGGACGCCGGGGCCGCCGGGAACTTCCAGCCGGGTGATCCTGCCGGGGGAAAGGGCGTTGATCCGGCATTCGACGGCCCAGCCGCGTAAAGGCGCTTCCCCGTCTTCAATTTCCATACGGCCTTCGGCGCAGGCGAGGATCTGCTGGCGGATGATGTCCGTATCCGTAACGAATTCGCTCACCGGATGTTCCACCTGAACCCTGGCGTTCACTTCCATAAAATAGAAGTTCTCCCCTTCAACGAGGAATTCGATGGTCCCCGCCCCGGCGTACCCTATTTCCCGGAACATACGGACCGCGCCGCGGGCCATGCGCCGGCGCATACCGTCCGGGACCCCCGGCGAGGGGCTCTCCTCAATGAGCTTCTGGTGGTTCTTCTGCACTGAGCAGTCCCGCTCGCCCAGAACCGCCACCGCGCCCTTTCCGTCTGCAAGTATTTGGAGTTCCACATGCCGGGGGTTTTCCAGGTACCGCTCAATGAACACCGTCCCGTCGGCAAAGTTGGCCTCCGCCTCCCGGCTTGCGAGGCTCAAGTTTTCGGCCAACTCCTCCTGACTGCGGACTATCCGCATACCCTTGCCCCCACCCCCGGCGGCGGCTTTGATGATGACCGGAAACCCCAATTCTTCGATCACGGCGGCGGCTTCATCACCGCCGGAAGAACCTCCGCCCACAGCCACCGCCCCGGCGCTTCCGGGGGTAACGGGGAGGCCGAAACGCCGGGCGGTTTCCCGCGCCCGCACCTTGTCGCCCAGGAGTTCTATTACGGCGGGATCCGGGCCGATGAAGATGAGGCCATTATCCCGGACCAGGCGGGCAAACCCGGCGTTCTCCGATAGAAAGCCGGCCCCCGGATGAATGGCTTCGCAGCCTGAGTTGACTGCGGCCATGATAAGGTTGCTGCGGTTAAGGTAACTTTGAGCGGAGGGGGGCGGGCCGATACAGACCGCCTTGTCCGCCAGACGGACGGGAAGGCTGTCCGCGTCCGCTGTGGAGTACGCCGCCGTGGTTTCGATCCCCATTTCCCGGCAGGTACGGATGATACGGACCGCGATTTCCCCGCGATTAGCAATAAGCAGACGTTTAATCAACGGTGCATCCTATAATCGTCTTACTTCAAACAGGACCTGGCCGTATTCCACCAGTTCCCCGCTCCCGGCCTTGACCGCGCGGATTTCGCAGTCAAACTCCGCTTCCAGATGATTCATCATCTTCATGGCCTCAAGGATGCAGAGGGTTTCCCCGGCTTTTACCGTCTTGCCCGGGGTTACAAACGGAGGAGCGTCTGGCCCGGGGGCGGCGTAGAATGTCGCCACGATGGGGCTGGTGATGGTTTCCCCCGCAGTGTCTGAACCGGTATCTCCGGCGGTCCCGGCGCCGGGGAGGCTCAGATGCACCGCCCCGTCCGCCGGGTTTGCCAGTTGAGGCGGCGGCGCAGTAAGCGGCGCACCAACAGCGGGAGGCTGATACAACGCACGAACAGCGCATTCTTTCCGTAAAATAATATGCAGGGACCCTTCTTCGATATCAAGTTCCGCCACCTGACTGGCGCTGAATTTGTCGATGAGGTTTTTTATCAATTCATCATTCATAGGATACTCCGCGGATCTACATCACGCTCATAGTCAATGCCGGGGACGTCGAACCCGTGGGCTTCAAGAAAATCATGCTTAAACCCGTTGATGTCCGAGGCGGTAAAGACATTTTCCTCCGTTACCCTTTCCATGCAGGCCAGGGTTTCCCGCTGAACATCATCCCGCATTTCCCAGTCGTCAAGGCGTATGCGGCCTTCGCCGTCAACCGGGACCTTTGCCGGGTCCCCCGCCCCTTCGGGGGTATAGAGCCGGTCCCGGTAAAGCCTGACCATTTGTTCTATGCAGCCTTCGTGAAGGCCCTTTTCCTTCATCACCTTGAAGAGGCAGGACACGTAGAAGGGGATGACCGGGATGACCGCGCTGGCCCTGGTAACCAGGGCTTTATTGACTGAAACCCAGGCCCGGCGCGCTCCTCCGCCGTTTTTGGCGAAGGCGGCGTTTATGGCCCCCGCCGCCCGTTCCAGGTCTTCCTTAGCCCGGCCTATGGAACCGTTTTTGTAGATGGGCCAGGAGAGTTCAGGGCCTATATAGGTGTAGGCGGCGGTTCTGAACGAGGGGGAGAGGACCCCTTCTTTTTCCAGAGCGTCGATCCAGAGTTCCCAGTCTTCGCCGCCCATAACCTTGACGGTGGCGGCGATTTCCTCTTCGGTGGCGGGTTCCGCCCCGGAAACGGTGATCTTCCCGCTGAGCATATCCAGGGTCTTTCCCCGATACGCCGCTCCGATGGGTTTGATCACCGATTTATACATCACCCCGTTCCGGGGATCGGTCCTGACCGGGGAGGCCAGGGAATAGACGAGCAGATCTATTTGAGCGGGGATTCCCGCGGCGGCGGCGGTTTCCCGAACCGCGGCGGCGGCGGCGGCCTTCATCTCGAAGGAGAAGGCGTCCCCATCCAGAGTTTTCGCGGAAAGGCCCGCATTGGCGGCCTCCTGGTCGAAGGCGCGGTTGTTGTACCACCCAGGGGTTCCTGGTTTCGCAGTCGAAGCCGGTTTTTCCAGGGAGACGCCCACAGTGGCCGCCCCATACCCGAAGGCTGCGGCAACGCGGCTTGCCAGGCCGTATCCGGTGGAACAGCCCACTACCAGCGCCAGCCGGGGAACTCCCGTCGGCATAGGGGCGTCAGCTAACCGCCGCCGTTTTACATATTCAATTTCACCCCGCACCACCTTGGCGCAGCCCAGGGGATGGCTGTTGAGGCAAATGTTATTCCGAATCATTGGTTTAATGATCATGTGCATACTCCTTCATGTATAGCCGGAGCCTGTCCCAAAACTAAGTGACTGTGCGCACGGTTTTGGGACAGGATCGTGCGGTTTTTCAGACTTTCAGCTGTGCAAAACCGCGAATTTCACGGTTGCTTTCTCAAAAACTGAAGTTTTGGGAAAGCCCCGCCGTACAATTTTTTTAACTACCGCGAACCTTCGATCCGGCTGTAGGATCCGCCGGGGCGCGAGGCGGCAGGCCGGATTTGGCGAAGCGGAACAGGCCCGCCCCCAATTACGCCTGACCGTTGCGGTTATCCTGGGAAACCAGACACAGCCACTCGGCTTCGGCGGCCAGTTCATCCCCCACATAGGCTTTGCCCGCCTGTTTGATCATCCGGGCGGAAACCCGCAGGTTTTCGATCTCCAGACGAACCTCGTCACCGGGCAGCACCTGACGGCGGAACTTCACTTTATCCACCGAGGCCAGGAAAAAGAGAGCGTCCCCGCCCAAGACTCCCAGTTTCCGCAGGCCCGCGCCGCCTGACTGAGCCAGGGTTTCCACCAGAATAACCCCCGGAACCACCGGGTATTGGGGGAAATGCCCTTTAAAGAAGAATTCGTCTTTGGTAAAAACATGGCTGGCCGTTATTTTCTCTTTACCGGCGCTGATTATCTCGTCCACAAACAGAAAGGGATCCCGGTGGGGGAGCAGGGCTTCTATTTCTTTGCGGGCGCTGTCTTTCCGCGTACCTTCACGGAGGGTTTCGTTCATGGGTATCTCCTGAAAACTACCACCCCGTTATGCCCCCCGAATCCCATGGAACCCGAAGCGGCGGCGTTGATCTCCCCATACTGGACGACGTTGGGTACATAGTCCAGATCGCAGGCGGGAT
>JAIRSS010000216.1 GCA_031255315.1 Spirochaetaceae bacterium | reverse complement strand
GGACCGTATCGATTTGGATGAAACCGGGGATTTTTCGTTCCTCTGAGGTGTAGAAGGTACGGATAGGGATACGGTGTTTAAGAAGTTCTCCGGATTTGGTGAGGGATTTACCCTTGAGTGCGGGAGCGGCCTTGTTTTTCCTGAGTACCCGGTCTATGGCAGCGGGGCTTATGGGCATCAGCTTTTCCCTTAAATGCCGAAGGCGGGCCACAGGGCGATAGAGTCCATCTGCTGACGGATGAGGGGAGCCGGGAGCTTGCCGCACTTGTACCAGAAGAAGGCCCAGATGAGGCGGAGGGAAGCGGCGGCCTCGTCGGTGCAGGTTTTTTTACCCTTGCGGTTGGCGGGTCTTTTTTTCGGCGGTTTGAGTTTGACCGCCTTGCCTTTAACAACGAGGAGGGCCTCCGTCGTTTCCGGCATGTTGAGGAGGCGGAGGGCGTACTTCCGGTTTTTGTACCCGGTAATCTTGATGAATTCGTCCAGGGCGGCTGATTTTTCTTTCCGTTCTGCTTTCCGGTAACGGGAACGGACCTGTCTGGCAACTGCTTTTTTTCATGAGGCAACGCGTATTCTTGACCGGGCAAAAATACGCCTTTATACTACCGTATATGAGATGATCCCAAAACCAGCCGGCGCCGCGCGGTTTTGGTGCGGGCGTATAGTGTACCGAATAGCAAGGATATTTATGAGTGTAGGACAGAGCATCCCCCGGGTTGACGCCTGGGAAAAGGTATCCGGCAGGGCCAAGTACACCGATGATTTGGTGGAACGGAACGCGCTGATTGGAAAAATACTTCATTCGACCATCGCCAACGGGCTGGTAACGAAGATTCATACCGGCGAAGCGGAGAAAATCACGGGCGTGGTAAAGATCATCACCTGTTTTGACGTTCCCGATTTTCCCTTTCCCACCGCGGGCCACCCCTGGTCCACAGACCCCGCCCACTGGGACCCGATGGACCGGCGGCTGCTCAACCGGCGGGTCAGGCTTTACGGCGACGACATAGCCGCGGTTATTGCCGAGGACGAGGCGGCCGCTTCCCGGGCGCTCAAGGCCATTACCGTTGAATACGAGGAATACCCGGTCGTCCTTACCCCCGAAGACGCCATGAAAGCGGGAGCGCCGCTGCTGCACGAGGAATGTCCGAACAACATTCTGAAGCATACCACCCTGGAAGACGGCAATTTCGAGGAAGCCATTCAAGAGGAAGGGCTTCTCTATTTTGAGGATGTGTTTGAAACGCCCATTGTTCAGCACTGCCACCTTGAGCCGGCGGTGTCCTTCGCGTATATGGAACAGGGCCGTATCGTGATTGTCGCGTCCACCCAGATACCCCACATCATACGCCGCATCGTAGGCCAGGCCCTGGGCATCCCCTGGGGCAAGGTGCGGGTCATAAAGCCCTGGATAGGCGGCGGGTTCGGCAACAAACAGGACAGCCTGTATGAACCCCTCAACGCCTACATGACCACCCAGGTCGGGGGCAGGCTGGTCAAACTGGAACTTTCCCGGGAAGAGGTGTTCGCCGGTACGCGGGTCAGGCACGGCGAAAAAATATTCCTTAAAACCTGGGCGCGTCCCAACGGACGGCTGGTTGCCCGGAGCTACACCGCCTATTCTAATCAGGGGGCCTATGGTTCCCACGGCCACGGCATAGCCGCCAAAGGGACCAACGTATTCCGCCAGCTTTACCGGGACGAGAAGGCCCGCACGGTTGATATTTATACGGTATATACCAATACCGCCGCGGCGGGCGCTATGCGGGGCTACGGGACGCCCCAGGCGGTGTTTGCCGTGGAATCCCACATGGAAGACATTGCCCGCGCGCTCAATCTGGATCCCCTGGAATTCAGGTTTCTCAATCTTATGCCTGTGGGGTTTACCGATCCTTTCACCAGGAATGTGAACTACTTCGATTCGTTTCATGAGTGCGTGGAAAAGGGGAAGGCCCGCATCAAATGGGATGAAAAGCGGGAACAGTACAAAAACCAGCGCGGCCCCCTGCGCCGGGGCGTGGGGATGTCGATGTTCTGGTACAACACGGCGGTATGGCCGATTTCCATTGAAGTGTCTTCCTGCCGCATGGTCCTGAACCAGGACGGCAGTGTCCAGGTCCAACTGGGTGAAACCGAAATAGGCCAGGGAGCGGACACGGTCTACACCCAGATGACGGCGGAGACCTTGGGGGTTCCCTGGCGGAACGTCCATGTGATAAGCACCCAGGACACGGATATTACCCCCTTCGGGACCGGCGCCTACGGTTCGCGGCAGACCTATGTGGGGGGAGCGGCGGTTCACAAAGCGGCGCTGCTCCTGAAAGAAAAAATTATCCGCTATGCTGCAGAGTATACCGGCGTGTCCCCCGCCAACCTGGATATATCGGAGGGGAATATTATTAATAAGCGGCGCCAAAATAAATTCCTGGCGGGTCTTGAAGAACTGGCGACAGATACGCTGTACCACACCCAGCACGCGGAGCATCTTACCGCCGAAACGACCGCCCAGGTAAAAAGCAACGCCTTCAGTTTAGGCTGCGCCTTCGCGGAGGTGGAGGTGGACATTCCGTTGGGAAAGATAAAGCTGCTGAATCTGGTCAACTGCCATGACTGCGGCACCCTCATCAATCCGCTGGCCGCGGAAGGGCAGGTCCACGGCGGCCAAAGCATGGCCATAGGATTCGGCATGTTCGAGCAGTTTTTGTATGATCCTAAAACCGGGAAGCTCCTCAACGGCAATCTTTTGGACTACAAACTCCCCACGATACTGGATCATCCCCGGCTTAACGCGGAATTCGTGGAGAACCCCGAACCGACCAGCGCCTACGGAACCAAAGCCCTGGGGGAACCTCCGACCGTACCGGGAGCGCCGGCTGTCAGGAACGCGGTGTTGCACGCCACCGGCGTGGCGGTCAACAGGATCCCCATGACCCCCCATGTGCTTTTTGAGGAATTCAAAAAAGCGGGTTTACTATGAGGAGCGCCCGTCATGTATGATATAGAAGCGTTATACGAAGCGGAAAGCGCCGCCCACGCGGCGGCATTACTAAGCGAACACCCGGAGGCCCGCGTTATTGCCGGCGGCAGCGATGTGCTGATCGAAATCCGGGAGGGAAAATTAGCGGGCTGTACCCTGGTAAGCATCCAGAAACTTGATGAACTGCGGGGCGTCGTCATAGACGGAGACGGCTCCATCCGCATAGGGGCCATGACGAGCATGTCCCACATTACGGCGGACCCCATCATCCGCGAACATATCCCCGTGCTGGGGGAAGCCGCGGACACCGTAGGAGGCCCCCAACTCCGCAATATCGCCACCATTGGAGGTAATGTCTGCAACGGCGTTACCTCCGCCGACACCGCTTCCACCCTCATGGCCTGGGACGCGGTGATGGAATATATGGGGTCCGGGGGAACGCGGCGCGTGCCTATAAAGAACCATTACACGGGCGCGGGAAAGACTTCCCTTGCCTGCGGGGAAATGCTTGCGGCAATCATCATCCCCCGGGAAAGTTACGAAAACTGCTTCGGGTATTACATCAAATACGCCATGCGGGAAGCCCTGGACATTGCCACCCTGGGTTGTTCCGCCAATGTCAGGCTTTCGGCGGACAAGGCGCGGATTGAGCGGCTGCGCCTTGCCTACGGCGTGGCCGGCCCCGTTCCCCTCCGCGCCGTGAGCGCGGAAGCCGCCGCCGCCGGCAAACCCGCGTCCGAAGCGTCTGTAACGGAGGCGGCTGCGGCCGTCCTGAACGATGTGAACCCCCGGACAAGCTGGCGGGCCAGCCGGGAGTTCCGCCTTCATCTTGCGGAAGAATTGGCGAAGCGCACAATACGGGAATCCATCACGCGGGCAGGAGGCGCCGTATGACACAAATAGTTCGCTGTACGATCAACGGCAGAGAGACGGAAACGGCGGTGGATGTACGGGCTTCCCTTACGGACATGCTCAGAAACGAGTACCGACTGACCAGCGTCAAGAAAGGCTGCGAAGTGGGGGAATGCGGCGCCTGCAACGTGATCATCAACGGGGAGTGCTTCAACTCCTGCATATACCTTGCGGTCTGGGCTGACGGCAAAGAGATCACCACGACAGAGGGGCTTCTCAGCGCAGACGGCGAACTTTCCGCCATCCAGCAGGCGTTCATTGATGAAGGGGCGGTACAGTGCGGATTCTGTACGCCCGGCTTCCTTATGAGCGCCCAAGAGATCATCAATTCGGGGAAAGATTACTCCGATGAAGAACTGCGGCGGCTCCTGTCCGGCCACCTTTGCCGTTGCACAGGGTACGAGAACATTTTCAGGGCGGTACGGAACGCGGCGCGGAAGCGCGAAGCCGGGCTTGCGTCCAAAGACGCGTGATATACCCTTGGTCATAGTCTGTCCGTACAGGTCCTGAGGGCTAATAAACCGGGCGGCGGGCAATCCGGAGGGGCGGCGGCTTCACTGGATTGCTTCGCCCGGTACTTTGCCCCACGCCCGCATGACGGTAGCGAACAGGAGTTTCCTTCCCGTCAAACTCACGAATTTTTAAAGGCCGTCCCAAACACTGAAGCGCCGTGTACGGCAGACCCATAGATGGAGTATCACACGGCGGTTCATCGTGAACCCGCCGGTGACCGGCAACAGTACCGCTTGCCGGACCACGCCGTAAACGGAGACATTTATGAATAATCTCAACAGCATCCTTATCGAAGGCATCCTGGTAAGAGACCCCCTGCTGCGTACCACATCCAAAGGAACTTCTCTCTGTACCTTCAGCCTTGCGTCCAACCGGTTCTTCAAACAAGAATCTGGTCTGGAAAAAGAAGTGGGCTTCTTTGACGTGGAAACCTGGGCGAAACTGGCTGAACAGTGCTATGCTCTGGGACGCAAAGGCCGGGGAGTCCGCATCGTGGGCCGGTTGAAACAGTCCCGCTGGACCGGCCAGGATGGGAAGCTTCACGCGCGGGTTTCCATTGTCGCCGAGCATGTGGAATTTAGGCCGGAATTCAAAACCGAAGCCGGATGTCCACAGTACCACGGCAATCTTGGTAATGAGGCCGCCGATGCATTCCCGCAGCCGGAATTTATGGAGACATCCCCGTATGAGGAGGTACAGGCGGCGGCGCGTTAGCATCCAGTGATTCATGTACCGTTGCGTCGTAAACAGAACGTATTCCCCGTTTTAATCCGGCTTACATTGCCGTTAAAGGCGGGTTGCCCTACGCCGTTGCATAGTGCTTCCCCGTGTAAAACATCACCAGGTATACTGCGGACAGGGCATTCGTCATTACACGCGAAGCGAAGCGATCCAGAGAAGGGAGTATCTTATCTGGATTGCCGCCGTCCGGCGCCTCGCAATGGCGGCTGTCTTGCGAAACGCCTCACCATTCGTATTCGCGGACATTCTACCCGCCCCTACGGCTTTTATGTTTAAAGAGTTGGGAACAATATCGTATTTCTACAAGCCGTATCATAGGTGGAGGTTTTGCTAAATTCGCCGGCGTTGCCCGTGCCGGTTGAATCCGCCTTCAAACGGTAGTTTGGGAACACCCTCGAATGAAAGGATACGGGAAATATCCTGATTTTTCCCCCCAAAAAAATCCTAAAGTTTATAGTAAATCCTGCCGATAAATAATATGGCTATATTTCTTTCAAGTACAGCGCCATATCCGCGGTATGGTTTTGGAAGGAAGAAAGCGGATAATCCAGGGCACGGATGCCCTGGCTGACATTTTCAAGGAGGATGATATGATCATCAATCACAATCTAAGCGCTATGTTTGCCGACAGGTCTCTTAGGGTTACTCAAGGGACTCTTACCAAAGATATGGAGAAGCTGTCCTCCGGTTTACGGATAAACCGGGCGGGAGACGACGCCTCTGGTCTCGCGGTCTCTGAAAAGATGCGGAGCCAAATTCGGGGCTTAAACCAGGCTTCCGCCAACATATCCAACGCCATTTCCTTCATTCAGACTACCGAAGGGTACCTCCAGGAAACAGGGGATATCATCCAGCGTATCCGTGAGTTGGCCGTACAGTCGGCTAACGGAATCTACACCACGGAAGACCGGATGTACATACAGGTGGAAGTTTCCCAATTAGTTGACGAAATTGACCGTATCGCCAGCCATGCCCAGTTTAACGGTATGAACATGTTGACCGGACGCTTTGCCCGGGCGGCCGGCGAAGGCGGGGGTGCGGTTTCCATGTGGTTCCATGTAGGGGCTAACATGGATCACCGGGAACAGGTGTTCATAGGAACAATGACCTCCAGAGGCTTGGGCATTCGGGACACGGGAAATGACGCTTTCATCAGTCTGGAAAGTTCGGAAGACGCCAACCGGGCCATAGGAACGCTGGACGCGGCTATCAAAATTATCAATAAACAGCGGGCGGACTTGGGGGCCTATCAGAACCGGATGGAGCATGCGGTTGCCGGGGTTGATATCGGCGCCGAAAATCTTCAGGCTGCGGAATCCCGGATCAGGGACGCCGACATGGCGAACCAAATGGTCGCCTTTATGCGCGATCAGATTCTGGCTCAGGCGGGGACGGCTATGCTGGCGCAGGCTAACCAGCGGACGCAGTCGGTCTTGCAACTTTTTCAATAATACCGTATACTATAAAACAATTAGGGGCTCGCGGGTGGATGATCTGTTTATTCATCAGTGAGCTCTATAAGGATTCTTCAGGCTGCCTCTGTACGCATGTCCTGATGGGATCTTCGACAACAACCCGTATAGGGGGGATGTTCATAGAAGAAGCGGCAGTTGTACGACGGAAGGAACGGGTTATCGAAGGGTGAACAGAAGTTTCAAAAGTGCTTGTAGTCGCCTTTGATAATCTATTCGTTCCGTACCGGGGTATCGTGGGAAAGAGCGGCGCGGGCGTCTTTCCTGAGAATCCCATCGTACGGGCCGATCCTGGCTATGGATAGCCGGGATTAATAATGCAAGGAGGGTTATTATGATTATTAATCACAACATGAGCGCCCTATACGCCAATCGCAACCTTGGGTTAACGCAAGCCGAAGTAACAAGAAACATGGAGAAATTGTCTTCCGGCATGCGGATTAACCGGGCGGGTGATGATGCTTCCGGACTTGCTGTTTCCGAAAAAATGCGGAGCCAGATTCGGGGGCTAAATCAAGCCGAGCGTAATATTCAAAACGGTGTATCTTTTATCCAGACTACTGAAGGCTACCTTCAGGAGACCGAAGATATTCTGCATCGTTTACGAGATCTGTCGGTACAGTCCGCCAATGGTGTTTATACTGATGAGGATCGTATGCAGATTCAGGTGGAGGTTTCTCAGTTGGTCGATGAAATCAACCGTATTGCGAGCCATGCTCAATTCAACGGGATGAACATTTTGACCGGCGCCTTTGCCAGAGATGGTACGAGGACTATGTTGCTTCAGGTTGGGGCCAATATGGATCAGAATGAACAGCTCTTTATTGGTACTATGACCGCTCAGGCTTTGGGTTTGGCAGATCAGACGGTTATTTCTATGTCTTCTGCTGAGTCTGCGAATATGGCAATCGGCACCCTTGATTCCGCTTTACAGCAGGTTTCTAAGCAGCGGGCTGATTTGGGCGCGTTCCAAAACCGGTTCGAAATGGCCGCTCAGGGCGTTTCCATCGCCGCGGAAAATTTGCAAGCTGCGGAATCCCGGATTCGGGATGCGGATATGGCTTCGGAAATGGTTAGTTATACCAAAAACCAGATCCTTTCCCAGGCCGGAAATGCTATGCTGGCCCAGGCTAATACCCGGACCCAATCGGTGCTTCAGCTTCTCGGTTAAGGTGAGGTTTCCTGAGAGCCGAGTGTTTGATTTTTACAAAACGTATTAAGAGACTTCCGGACGTTGTCTTTTGAAACGTAGGATGGAGAAGTTCGCGCCCTTCTCCATCCTTCTTTTAGATGGTTGTTCCTGGTTTTAGACGAGGGATTATCTATAAAAAAAGCGTCCTGGAATCAGGGATGTCAGGACGTGGGTACAGGGAAGTACGCTATGAGTATACAACCGGTTCCAGGAAGCAGAACAATAGTGAACCTGCGGCGGGGACTGTATCAGGATCGGGGATCCGCGGCGCAAACCCGGATCGGTACTGCGGAAAAATTTGCGGCGTCTCTGCCGGGGAACAATACTAAAACGCAGAATGCGGATATCCATTCTGTTACGGGCGATTTAAAACGGCTGCGTCTGTTTTTTAACCGGAAGCTCGAATTTCATATTGATAGTGAGTCCCGTGAAGTTATTGTCAAGGTAGTTGATTCTGAAACCGATAAAGTGATTAAGGAGCTGCCGCCCGAAGAGCTTCAGCGGCTTCGCGCGTGTCTTAGAGAGGCTGTTGGTTTTCTATTTGATAAACAGGCTTAAGCCGGACGGAACGCGGTATATTTTTTGTTCGGGGAGCTTTTAGCGTTCCTACACGGAGCGTTGGAGAAAGAGTAAGCAGGGATGTCCGATGTCTACATACCGGGGATAAAAAGCCGGTTTAATACCGAAAGTCTCGTTGAGGGCCTGATGCGGATCGAGAGGATTCCCCGGGAGCGTGTCGGAAAAGACATTGAAAATTTACAAACACAAAAAACATACTGGCAGGAAATCGGCAGACGGATGTCAGGGCTCCGTGAAAGCGCACGGTCTTTTGTTTCTTTTCAGAATCCCTTCAATGACCGGATCGTTACATCTGAGAATGAATCGGTGCTCATCGGGACCGCTGCGAGGGAAGCGGTGGATCAGACCCGGAATTTTACCGTCAAGCAAACAGCCCAGGCGGACAGGTTTCTGTCCCAGCCCCTGGAAGGCGACTACCGGGTGGAAGCCGGCAGCTATGTTTTTACGGTGGGAAAAGATGAAGTGTCCTTTAATTTCCGCGGGGGAACTTTACGGGAATTTGCCGACGCGCTGAACCGGCGGGGGCGGGACAAAATTCAGGCCAGCGTCATCCCGGTTCAGCGGGGATCCGCGTCTCTGCTCATTGAGTCCAAGGTGACCGGCGCGGAAAACCGCCTCGTCTTTTCGGGGGATGCGGAAAGATTACTCCTTCCATCCAGGATACCTGAACCGATAGAAGATCCTAGACGGAATATCGCTCTTACCGAAGAAACCGTTATAACCGATGGACAGTCGGCGGAAACAGCGGGAGATACGGTTAAAGTGTATGCTGGAGGCTGGGCGGCTGTCCCCCTGGATCCGGCGGTGCAGGCGGCCCCAAATCTTGTTATTGCTTTTGACGCCGCCACGGAGATTCTTCCTGAACAAGACATCCCCCAGGCTCCTACGCCGGTCGAGCCGGATGCTGAAACGGATGATTCTTCCCCCATTGAAGCGTCGTCCCCTTCTCTCCCCGGGCGAGTGGATGATCTCGAGGTCGTCACCTTGAACTTCACCGACGGTTCCTCCAGAAAGCTCCCCGCCGTGGAGGATTCAGAGACCTTCCGGGTGTATCAGTTCTCCTTGCCGGAACTAGCGGAGGGAAAATCCATCGTTTCCATAGATTTCAATAACCAGAATACTCACCGGGATATTTCCATCCGAAACATACTGATTTTCGAACCCGGAGACGCGGAGGACATACCGGACGCCCAGGGTATCCCCGGCGGCGTACCGCCCGGGAATGCGGTCTCCACGGCTCAGGACGCGATAATTTCTATGGATGGTATAGAAATATCCAGACCTTCCAACACCATAGACGATCTTGTGCCGGGGCTTACCCTTATCGTCAAGGCTCCATCGGACCAGCCGGTACGGATTGAAGTGGTTCCGGACCGGGAGTCCGTCAAAGAGGCGATAATATCCCTTGTAGGGAACTATAACCGTCTTATGGCGGAGATGAACGTTTTAACCCGAAACGATGATCGTCTTATCCAGGAACTTTCTTACCTTACACCGGAAGAACAGGAAGAAATGCGGAAGAAGCTTGGTGTTTTTTCCGGGGAATCCTCGCTGGTCCAGTTCAGAACCAGGCTGCAGCGGACGGTTACCGGTTCCTATCTCACCTCTATGGAACGGGATTTGATGATGCTGCCTCAGATAGGGATAGGCACGGATGTACGTAAGGCCGGGGCCGCAGGGGGTTACGATCCTTCCCGTCTGCGGGGCTACCTGGAAATAGACGAGAAAACCCTGGACGCGGCTCTGGAGGCCAATTTACCGGCCATTCAGCAACTCTTCGGCAGCGATACCGACGGGGACTTGATTATTGATTCCGGCGTGGCGTATATGCTGGATCAGCTTACCAGGCCCTATGTGGAAACCGGCGGGGTCGTCGCCCTCAAGACGGGGGTTATTGATACTCGTATCGCTCAGGACAACCGGCGCATTGAAACAATGGACCGCCAACTTGCCGCAAAAGAAGCAAGCCTCAAGAACCAATATTCTCAGATGGAAGGGGCTTACAACCGGATGGAACAAATGTCCACATCTCTCGATCAATTTAGTCAGCGGAATAACAACAATAACCGCTAAGTTTTTGGAGCGTCACGCAGGATAGTGTATGGTCATACAAATTAATGGAAACCCCGTAGACATTACTCTGGAATCGGAAAGAACCGTCGGCGCTGTTCTTGCCGGGATAGAAAAATGGCTTGAAAAATCTGAATTCCGGGTGCGGGGCCTTGAAATCGACGGACGGATTATTTCCGGGGACGCCATTCCCTCCGCCTTTGAACGGGACATAGCGGGGATAGAATGTATAGACCTTTCGGTCTGCACACGACAGGAACTCGCCCTGGACGCATTGATCGAAGCCCGTAGTTGCCTTGCGGCGTTGACCTGCTCTGATTCTTATACGGACGCTCTCTCTTCCGCAGCGGAAGTCTGGAAAAACAGTCCCGCCGCAAGTTTTCTTTCCGAAGAATCGCCTGAGATCTACAGAATGTTTGACGAACTCTTCAAAGCAGGCGGAACCGGCGGAGGGCCGTCTCCACAGGCGGCGGCTTCCCTTATTGAGGAACGGATACGGGAACTCCAGGACCCAGAGGGGGAAATTACCAGGTTGGAAAGTCTGGTTTCCATGATAACCGGGCGGTTGGAGGAGCTGCCCATAGACATACAGACCGGTAAAGACGGGCGGGCCGCCGAAACCGTATCCCTCTTTTCAAACATAGCGGAAAAGCTCTTCCGGTTTTTCGTCATTTTCCAATCCCGTGGTGAATTCATACACACGGTTGAGTCAGTCCCTATCCAGAACTTTCTTGAGGAATTCAACACCGCTCTAAAAGAACTTCTAACCGCGTATTCAAACAAAGACGTAGTCCTGGCGGGGGATTTGGCGGAATATGAACTGGCCCCCCGGTTCCGGGCCTTTTATACCGCTCTGAAACAGCCCGTTGCGTCCCCGGTCTAGAAAGATGTTTGATCGATGAGGCTGATCCGGAACGCCAGATGTGGAACAACCACATCTATTCAATACCGTTATAGTCTTGAGCCTGTCCCAAAACTAATTGACTGTGCGCTACGCGCACGGTTTTGGGACAGACTCTTGCGGTTTTTCAGGCTTTCAGCCTTGCAAAATCGCGAATTTCACGGTTGCTTTCCCAAAACTTTAGTTTTGGGAAAGCCTCTCTTTTTACGAAATTATATAGTTGGTTGTATTCGAATGAAGGTTCTTCACGTTAAAGACATCACAAGAAAAGATGTTCCTATTTACTACCGCAGGCTTTTTTCCGGTATTTTAGTGCTGGAATTAATGGATAAACAAATAGAGCGGGCTATTGATTTTACAATAGAGACAAAACCAACGGGTCTACGGGATATTTTAGTCACCTTAGCTGAACCGGTGGATTACCCTCTTATCCCTCTGATGAAGGAAATAAAGCGATATTTGTATGAACTGGATGATTCCGGAGGGCTTCCTGACTGAAACAATCATTATTTCCGGTTCTCC
>JAIRSS010000160.1 GCA_031255315.1 Spirochaetaceae bacterium | reverse complement strand
ATAACCGAGTTGATCTCCAGAAGCCCCTCCGATTCGCGGGCTATCTCCTGAATGTCCGCGGAAACTTCCTGCACGCCTGAATGCCCCGCCTCGGACGCCTCTATTAATCCCTTGACGTTGGCGGCGTTCTTGACCAGGGTTTCGGTAACCGATTGAATATTGGCAAGCATCTGTTCAATAGCCGAGGAGGACTGGGACACGCTGGCGCTCTGGCTGCTTACATGGCCGTTGAGTCTGTCAATGTTGGCGGTGATCTGTTCCATTGCGGCGTTTGTTTCGGTAACGGAAGCGGACTGGTTGATCACCCGGTCCTTGATGCTCTGGATATTGGCGGTGATTTCATTTACCGCCGCGGCGGTTGCGGTCATGTTGGAGGAAAGTTCGTTGCCAATATCAAAGAGGGCGGACGACTGGTTTTTGATGATACCTACAAGGTTTTTAATGTTCTGCACCATTAAATTAAAAGCCGCCGCTATATCCCCTATTTCGTCTTTGCGGTTTATAGTCACATGCTTTGTCAAATCCCCTTCGCCAAGGCTGGTAAAGGCCGCCGCCATGCTTTTAAGGGGATTGCTGATGGAATTGGCGATCAGGAAAGCCGCGGCGGCTATGGCCAGGAGCATTATGGCGGTGATGATAAGGCTGATTCTGAGCAAAGAAAAGATCGGCGCGTTGATGACCGCTATCGGGATCGCCAGGGCCAGGGCCCAGGGGGTGGCGGAGCGTCCTACAGGGTAGGGGACGGTGAGGACTCCGTACTGGTGCTTTTTGCCGTCGATACTAACAGTATTCTCGAAGCTGTAGTCGCTCCCTGTTTTGACGGCGTTGACCAGATCGGTCAGATAGGATCCGGCCATATCCGCCTCAGTTTCTCTCATGGGTTTTCCCAGCCGGGAAACGTCGAAATGGGCGGCCACAAGCCCGCCGTTGCTGAAAGACGCGGCGATGCTGCCTTCGTAGGGCCTGATGGCCGATATCCTTTCCTGAATCCCGGATATGCTGACATCGACGCCGGCAACGCCGATGGGCCGGCCGTTCTTTTTTATGGGGACCACCAGGGAAGCAATCAGCTTATCGGCTCCGCCTAGATTGTAGAAAAAAGGCTCCGTTACGATTTCATTTCCGCTTTGCAAGGCGGGGATGTAAAATTCCGCGTCAGGGTCGTCATAATCTTGCGAAAACTGTACCTCCACCCCGGAATCGGTCCGGGACCAGGTGGGGATGAACCTGCCGCTGGCGTCCGTTCCCACAGTGTTGGCGTATTCGGCGTCCAGGCCGTCCAGGGCGTTGGGTTCCCAGATGGTCCAGGCGGAGGCCAGCTCCGGGTTTTCCAGAACTATCTGTCTAAGCAGCATATTATAGAAAGGACGCCGCTGGGAAACCTCGATTTCCTCAAATCCTCCCATTAATTGCGCCAGGGACCGGGCGATGCTGAAGTTGGTCTCCATCCATACTGAAATCTCGGCGGCTTCTTTTTCCGCCAGATAATTCGTCTGGTTGAAAACCAGCGCCGCAGTCTGCTTTCGGGCAATGAATAAAACCGTTGTTAAAAGAACGCCGATTCCAACGATGGCAACCGCCATGATCATGGCGATGAGTTTGTTCCCAATTTTCATAATAAACTCCCTGTACGACAGAAAAATCCAACTGGGCCTTCCAGAATCGCTTCGCAAATGGACCTTTCCCCAAAACGTTGTAAAACAGCCGGGGCGGAGCGGAAAAAAATACAGAAAAACAAGAGGCGTCTTGCAAGATGGGGTTGTGAACAATCGAAAAGGAAAAGACCCACTATGAAAGTGTAACAGAATTTTTTAGAGGAATGCAAGCGTACCCGCAATAATTCCGAATTCAAAACAACCTCGGACGGCGTGGGGGACGCGGAATTACTGAACTCTCATTGACATAACTCTTCCAGGCGCATAATCTTAATAGTATGAATCTTTCTACATATACTGTTAAACCTAAACTTCCCCCTTCCTTGAAACCCCTGGAAGAGATCGCGCGAAACCTCTGGCTTTCCTGGAACTTTGACGCAGTGGAGCTGTTTATCCGGCTGGATTATGATTCCTGGTTTCAATCCCGCCAGAGTCCGGTCCGGACATTAGGCATGGTCAGTCAGGAACGGCTCGCTGAAGTCGCGCAGGACGACTCGTATTTGGCCGCCCTGAAAGAAGTTTATGAACGATTCCTGAAGTACAAAAAACATGAAACCTGGTACCGGGGCTCAAAGCACGAAGTGGCCGCCTATTTTTCCATGGAATACGGCATGGATGTTTCCCTGCCCATCTATTCCGGGGGCTTGGGTATGTTATCCGGGGATCACATGAAGACGTCTTCCGATATGGGCCTGCCTCTGGTAGGTATAGGGCTGCTGTACCGGCAGGGCTATTTCCGGCAATATCTCAACGCCGACGGGTTCCAGCAGGAGAGTTACCCGGAGAACGATTGGTATAACATGCCGGTAGAGCTGAAAACCGATAAATCGGGGAACCCTATAAAGATTTCTGTTGATTTGGCGGGACGGCAGGCTGTAGCCCAAATATGGGAGGTCAAGGTCGGACGTTCTTCCCTCTACCTTCTGGATACCAATGTGGATGATAATCCCCAGGATTTCCGGAACATTACTTCCACGCTGTACGGCGGGGATAAGGAAACCCGCATCCAGCAGGAAATACTCCTCGGAATCGGGGGAATCCGGGCGCTTCGCGCCCTGGGGATCAACCCGGCGGCTACCCACATGAACGAAGGCCACTCGGCGTTTCTGGGCCTGGAACGGATTCGGGAAATCATGATCGAGCGGGGGTTCTCTTTCGGGGAAGCCCGCGAAGCGGTATGGCCTACCAATATTTTTACCACCCATACCCCGGTTCCCGCGGGGAATGAGCGGTTTGACATCTCCCTTATGGAGAAATATTTCCAGTCCTGGACCAATATCTTAAACATTTCCTGGTATGATTTTCTGAGTTTAGGCCGGGAACATCCCTATAACGATCACGAAAGTTTCTGTATGACTATCCTGGCCTTGAAATTGGCGGCCTATGCCAACGGGGTTTCCGCTCTTCACGGTGAAGTTTCCCGGAAGATGTGGCGGGGCCTCTGGCCCGGTCTTCCCCTGAATGAAATTCCCATTGGACATGTAACCAACGGGGTTCATCCGCGGACCTGGGTATCCAGCAGCATGAGCGATCTTCTGGATCGGTATTTGGGCCCCCATTTCTATGATGAACCGACGGATATGGCGATTTGGGAGCGGGTGGAGCGGATTTCCGATGAGGAACTCTGGCGCACCCATGAACGCCGGCGTGAACGGCTCGTGGCCTTTGCCCGGGAGCGTATCCGGGAAAACCTGAAGCGCAACGGCGCGGTGGAACGCCGTATTCAGCAGGCTGAGGACGCTCTGTCGCCCTACGCCCTGACTCTGGCCTTTGCCCGCCGGTTCGCCACCTACAAGCGGGGAAACCTCCTGCTTCGGGATCCGGAACGGCTGATCCGGCTCCTGAAAGATAGGGAACGGCCCATTCAGCTCATTTTTGCCGGGAAAGCCCACCCCATGGATATGCCCGGAAAAGAGCTCATCAAAAGCATCATCCACTTTGCCGAACAGTACGACGTGGAAAACCGCATCATCTTCCTGGAAAACTACGATATGGCTATGGCCCACTATCTTACGGCGGGAGCGGATCTCTGGCTCAATACTCCCCGGCGGCCCCTGGAGGCGTCCGGCACCAGCGGCATGAAAGCCGCCATGAACGGGGTGCTCAACTGCTCCGTCCTGGACGGCTGGTGGGATGAGGCTTACAATCCTGAAATCGGCTGGGCCATAGGCCGGGGGGAGGAATACGAGGACACGAGCCTGCAAGACGAGGTTGAAAGCAAGGCGCTCTATGATCTTCTGGAACGGGAAATTATCCCCCTCTTTTATCAGCGCGGCAGGGACGGGCTGCCCCGGGAATGGATCCGGCGGATGAAGTGTTGTATGCGGAGCATCGGGCAGTCTATGTCCAGCCACCGTATGCTCATGGAATATTCCACCATGTTCTATTTCCCCGCCCTTGATAATTACCGCCGGATGACCAAAGACGATTACGCCGAGACAAAATTCCTCGCGGCGTACCTCAATAAGCTGAAGCTGTCGTGGGACGATATCAAGATCGTCAGGATTGAATCCAACGCGAAACCGGTGATGCAGCGGGAAGATTCCCTTACGGTAACGGCTTACCTTGAATTGGGGTCTCTGTCTCCCGAGGAACTCCGCGTTGAACTTTATCACGGTTCCGTATCGACCCAGACGAGGGAAATCGTGAACGCCCGGTTGTCGGAGATGAAATTCACCGGTAAAGAAGAAGCGCTTTACCGGTACCATGTTAAAGTCGAGTGTATTGATACCGGCTGGCAAGGCCACACGGTCCGCATCCTTCCCAAACACAGCGCCCTGGTGCATCCCTACCGTACGGGTTTCGTTAAGTGGGCATAGCGGCCTGTTCATGGTACGCGGAAGGTTTCCAGCCTATCTGCGTACCGTGATGTTTTGTCCCGGAGCGTGCGGGCTGTTCCAAAACCGCGGGCGGCGGCGGGCCGCCACGTAGTTTGGGGACCGGTTCGGTATATCGGTATAATAGAAATAATTTGGAGGAGCGGTATGGGCGGGAGATTTAATCCGAAAGAGCTGGCCGAGTTTGCCCGGCATTATGGATTTCATTATGATATTTGCGATCCCGGTATGCTGGTGCGGGATATAGTGTCCGAAATGGAGCGGGGGCTCAGGGGGCAACGGTCGAATCTGCCTATGATTCCGGCATATATCAGTCCGGCTGCGTCCATGCCTCCCGGCAAACCGGTCATCGCCCTGGATGCGGGGGGTACCAACCTGAGAGCGGCGTTGGTACAGTTTAATGAGAAGGGAGAAAGCCGGGCTGAGGGAACGAAAAAGGCGCCGATGCCGGGGACTCATGGAAGAGTTACCGCCGATCAGTTCTTCGATCAGATCGCGGAGGCCGCCGCGCCGCTTTTGGAACAGGCGCCGGATGTCGCGGGGATAGGGTTCTGCTTTTCGTATCCCATGGAGATTACCGAAGACGCGGACGGGATACTTCTTGCGTTCAGTAAAGAGGTGGACGCGCCGGACGTGATTGGAAAGCGGATAGGCCGGGGGCTGCGGGAAGCCCTGGCCCGGCGGAAGCTGAAAGCCCCGGACCGTATCGTGCTTCTGAACGATACGGTGGCGACCCTGCTTTCCGGGCTGGCGGAGATTCCGGCGGACGGGGGAAAGCGCAGAGGAGAGGACCGGTACGGCGCCGGCGCCGGTCCAGTAATCGGCCTTATCCTGGGGACAGGCCTCAATACGGCGTACCCGGAAAAGCGGATCCCCAAGATTGGCTTTGAGTCTGAAACCGCGCCGCAAATTGTGGTTTGCGAGAGCGGTAATTTTGCCCCCCTATACCTGGGATACCTGGACCGGGAATACGATAGGACGACCAAGAACCCTGGAACCTACCTGATGGAAAAAGCCTGCGCCGGCGCGTATCTTGGCCCTCTGACCTTACAAATCCTGAAGCAGGCGGTAAAGGACGGGGTGCTCTCCTTTAAGAAGTCCGGCGCGCTCCTGGACTGGCCGTCGTTGCAGACCAGGGACCTTAACGAGTTTATGCACGCCCCCCTGTCCGGGACCGGGCCTATCGGCGAACTTTTTGGGCCTGACGAACTTGACGGCCTGCGGTCTCTGGCCTACCTGACCTCCATTGTAACGGAACGGGGCGCTCTGCTGTCCGCCGCGGTGACGGCCGCTATGGTGCGGCGGGTAGGGGAAGGCTGCGACCCCTTTGTTCCCGTCCGCATCGCCGTGGAGGGGACTACCTACATGATATACAAAGGGATGCGGGAGGCCCTGGAGTCGTACCTTCACGCCATACTGTACAAGGATTCACCCCGGTCCTACGTGATCGCCCCGGTGGAGCAGGCGTCCCTGTTCGGCGCGGCGGTAGCGGCGCTGTCAACATAAGGGGGGCGGTCCGGGCTTATTGATACTGACCACTTGATAATTGATAAATATAAAATATCGATGTGGTCAGGGTTTTTCTTGTTTTGTTGATATTATTCACAACTTTGGCAACAGCCTCGTTGATTATCGCAATCCGTATGCGGTAAAAATTATATTTGATAGGATTTGTTGCATTTTTACTTGTTATAACCATACTGATAAAAGGGTTATAGAAAATTTATGTGAAATAACATATGGCTTTTTTAAAGATAATGATGGAAACTTAATTGCAAGATCAGGCCTCCCTTTTATGTTTTCCATTGAAATTGCCAAATTAAACCATAATGTTGAAAATATCCGATTTGATTCGGCAGAAATACTACTAAATAATACTATAATAAACATGTTTCAATTGAACGATGTTGATTATGAAGCCAACTATATCGTATGGGAAGGTACAGATACCAAAAAGAGTAAATTAAACAATAAAAAATAAGGGTGCAATTTAAAGCAAAAAAAATTAATTTTAACGAACTAAAAAACCGGGCAGTGGAACCGAAATGCTTCTCACAAAAGGCTGATACTGGCAAGGGATCCTTCCCGTTCCCGCATAAGCTCTGACGAGTGGTTTTTGAGCGTCTTCCAAAACGCGCACTATATGCGGAAATATTTTGTACTCGTCAGTCAGATACTCCTCAAAAACATCCTGCAAATTGTACGATATGTCCGGAAGCCCTTACGCTGCTCCTATGATTTCTGTTATAGTCGTTCATAACGAGAGCCTCCTTGTGGTGGTGGTTAGACAACTCCAATCTTATAAGGTTTCTCTCGTTTTTTCTATCACCCCTCCCTCTTGCCGGTTTTGTCAAAAAGCGTCCAGTCGGCCGGTTCCTCCCCGGCGTTTATGTTTTTGTACCATATCAAACCGTCATTCAGGATATAATAGTGGTACGTGTTAAATGTCTGGGTGCGGGTTTTGATATACACCGCTTCGGGGAAAAATCCGTTTATATCCCCGGCATCGGGTTTGGCATTAACAGATTGAGGCCCGCTTCTGTCGGAATAAATGTCCTCGCCGAGGTATAATGCTTTTGATATTGCGCACGAATACAACAGGATAGAAACCAATAACGGCACTGTCCTTGTCAGCTTGACCATGTTATTTTCCTTCTTAGTCCGCGTTGCCCGATGCGATTTCCCAATCATAATAGGCCAGGCGGTATTCGCAGACCGCGCTTTGCAACCCAAGGCTTGCCTCCTCCAGGCGGTTAGCCGCTTCGGTAACGGAAAGTTATAATGTCCTCCAAAGATTGCTGTTTCGCTCCT
>JAIRSS010000140.1 GCA_031255315.1 Spirochaetaceae bacterium | reverse complement strand
CCCAAAGATATGCTACCTGCCCTACCTGCCATGCAGTACCTCCGCCGGGCGCAGGGAAAGGAGCAGCCTGATCGAAGGGACGCTCCCCGCTATGGTCACCAGAAACACCAGCACCGCCACCAGGGGAATAACCATGGGTTTGATATCTATAGCGGAGTTAAAGACCGTCTGCCCGATGATCTGGGCAAAGCCCAGGCCGGCAAAATAACCCGCCGTGCCCCCGGCCGCGCCGGTGATGAGGATCTCCGTCAGAACCAGGACGGAGACCGGCCCGTCGTATGCGCCCACGGCCTTGAGCAGGCCGATCTCCCCGGAGCGTTCCATAACCCCGGCGGTCACCAGGTTGGAGATTCCCAGGGCGGACCCGGCCAGGCTCAGGACGGTAATAAGCAGCATCAGCAGTTGGGTCTTTTCCAGGATGGCCCCTTCGGATTCGGCCACCATCCGGATGGGCTTGGACACCGCGTCGGTGATAACCTCGTCAATCTGATAACAGATGGCGCTGACATAGGCGGTACAATACCAGGTTTCCCATTCTTTAATGGAAAGACTCTTGGGGTCCTGGGCGGCCCGGCGGGAAAGCTCATTGTCCGGGGTGGTCAGGGCGCTCACCTCTACCCGGCTTACCATCCCCGGAAGATGGGCGAGCCGCTGCGCGCCGGCCAGGGGAACATAGACCGCCTCGTCCTCGTCCCCCCCGGCGTTAAAGATACCGGCCACGGAGAATTCGCCGGCCTCTTCCCCCAAGCGGAGGATCAGGGTATCGCCCAGGGCGATCCCGTAACGTTCCGCCGCGGCCTGTCCCACCATGACGGCCCCGTCGTCCTCTTCGGTAAGCCAGCGGCCCGATACGTCCCACCAGCTTTTAAGGCTCCGCATCCCCGTGTCCAGGGCTTCCCCGGTGGGCAGTTCCAGGTGGTGGTTGAACCAGGTCCCCACCAGCCGGACATCTCCCATCCCTTCGGGGGCGGAAGCGCCGTTCCGGGCAAGCCCCAGGGACACCCGGGTGTTCAGGTAGGGGGTAAAATCCACAATATTAAAAGCCCAGAAGATGGTCTTGATATTTCCCAGTTCGGACTCCCGCAAATACTTATCCGACACCCCGCTTCCCTCACTGACCCCGTAGAGATCGTCCAGCAGAGAAGCTCCCCGGGGAAGGACGTTGATGTTGGCGCCGTAGGTTTTCAGTTCCTGATTCACCTTATCCCCCACGTCGAGCATTACGTTCAACATGGCGGTAGCCAGGGAAGCTCCCAGGGCAACGGTAAAGGCTATCATCAACATCTTTCCCTTTTGACGGAAGAGGGCCCCCCGTACCATTCTCCAAAACATAATCTCCCCTTTACTTAAAGCGGACCTTTTCTTTTTCCAGGTCCTGTATCTCTATCACCATAGAGCCGCTCCGCAGCCGGTAGGCCAGGGGCACGGGATTACAGCCCCCCTTAAACCCTATGGTGGAAATATTCATAACCACGTCGCAGAGCCGGCAGATGACCTCGTTCTTCCGTTCATAGTACCCCGTGGCGCCGCAGATATCGCAGGCGTCGAGTCCCACGCCGTAGGCGATCTCGTTTTTGCGGATAACAATAAAACGCACCTCCGTATTGTCCGAGGCGGTGTAGGCGAAGCGGTGCAGATGTCCGTCTTCCACCCGTTCAATGGGGATAAGGATCTCCTCCCCGGCGATGGTCATGGGTTCCGCCGGAGACAGCTCCACTCCCCGTTCCGTATAGGCCTTGATAAAAGTCACGGCACAAATCGAAATCCCGTAGCCCAGGATCACCACCAGGCTCCAGCGCCGGTATCCCCGGTGGGCGGCCTTGATCTTCCGGTGTTCCGCGGGATTGGCGTAGGACTCTTTGGGTTTCAGGCTTTTGATACATACCAGGATGGGCAGCGCGAGGGTCAGCCCCAGGGTGATATAAAGGAAGACCATGTTATTATTCACCAGCGCCGCGACGATACGGAAAAGCCAGCGGGCCATGGGGATAATCCGCCGGGCCAGAAGGAACTGCAAAATTGCCGCCAGTTGGCTGACGATGTTTATCCCCAGAATGACCGTGAGGAGGATCCCCGGAAACGGCCCCTGTACCGCCTTACTAATCTTGAAGATCGCCAGGGCGGTGAGCCCGGTTATCCCCAGCCCCGCGAGGTATCCTATCAGCTTGAATAAAAAATCCGTGGTAAAAAGGCTTTCCCCGGCCAAAAGAAATTCCGTGGGATACAGGAAGATGGTAGGCAGGACATAGAAGAGCAGTGCTCCGGTCAGCACCGGGCTTACCCAGGAGAGAAGAACTTCCCGCAGGGGGGGATTCTTTTTTTGTACGAGGCCCCAATACAGGAGGATGAAGAAAACCGCCGCCACAATCGCCAGGGAGAGGGCGCAGGTATTAAAAAACCCCCGGTTGATCAGGGCGGTGGTACGCCGCAGCACCGCCAGTATCAGGGACGCCGCGGTCCCGGCGATAATTCCCGCCGCCAGATGTTTCCCGCGGCCCTGTCCGTCCTTCTTGTATAGCTCGGCAAAAAGAAAAGCACAGACAATAGCGGTGGTCAGAGCAGTCTGAACCACCTGGATGAGATATCTAAGCATGGGTCCCCTTTCTTATCCAGGATGAATCGTGAAGCGGGAAAGGACACGGGGGAACCCCAAGGGTCCCCGGAAACACGTTCCTTCCCCGGCTTCACACCTCGCTTTTTCTTACCAAGCCGGACCGGCATAGAGCAGGGTCCACTCCGCCACCAGGGGAGCGCCCCAGAATCTTCCGGGAACGCCGGTCTCCTGATCAACATGGAGGACATAGCCCTGGGCTTCGGGGTTCTGGATCATGAACCGGACCGTATACTCCCCCGCGCCTCCGCTGCCGGGCAATTTGATATTGGCGCCGTAGTGGGGGCCGTCGCTGGCGTTCATGGGCATAAAGGTCCCTTCAACCCTTTCGCCGGTTGACCGGGTAATCTCGTACCTGACCGTCAGGTATGGCACAAAGTCCCCTACCCCGAAACCAAGATCGTTTTCCCCGGCGGAAATGTCCGCTTCCATATGCATGTCCGACTGGGACGCGGGAAGCCCCGCGTCGGCAGGCAGCATATCCACCGGCTGAAAGTAGACCCCCGCCACATTAAGAGGCCCCAGCTCAAAGTCGTCCCCCAGGGGGAATTCCTCAAAGCCGGCCTCCTCACCGAGATTTACCGTACTGGCGGGCCTGACTCCACTCTGCTGTCCGCCTCCGGCAAACGCGAAAGAAGCGCAAAGAACGATCAAAAGAAGTACCATCAATGTTTTGATTTTCATAGTACTACTCCTTATAAAAAATTCTCATGGCCTAACGGCCTGAGTTCGTGCCTGTTAAAAACCGCCGCGCCCGCTTACGCGAGCCCCGCGTCCGCCCCCGCCGTTCCCTTCCACCGGCGAATCTGAATAATAAACGTAGCGACGGTAACCGCCAGGAGCGCCGCCTGGGGAATCAGGGTTTCCAGGGTGGGGTATATCCCCAGAATGTCAATGGAAGCGACCCCCGGCACCGGGCTGACCCCGATGACGTTCCCCTCCTGAAGTTCCTTGATCCCGTTCCCGACAAAGGTAATGGACATGACGAACAGTAGGATGCTGGTACCCAAAAAGAAGGGTTTTAAGGGAAGGCGGATGCTCAAAACCCGGATCAGAATATAGATGACGACCAGGGCGACAACGCCGACGCCGAGGCCCAGCCATATCATGCTGATATATGTTTCAGTGCTGGCCAGCAGGGCCTGGTAAAACAGGATGGTTTCGGCCCCTTCCCGGAAAACCGCCAGAAAAGCGGCAAAGGCCAGGGAGAACATGCTGCCCCGGGTTATCGAGGATTTGACCTTGCCTTCGATATAACCGGCCCAGGCTTCCGCTTCAGCCTTGGAAATCATCCAGTTGCTGACGTAAAAGAGCACAACCACCGCTAAAAGCATGGTCGCCCCCTCAATAATTTCCTGGTTCTGCCCCCCGGCGACGCTGGTGATCTGGTTCAGGATCCACGCCATGACGACGCTTACCCCCAGGGCGATGAGAGAACCCACATACACCGGGCGGGTGCTCTTTTTGTTGCCGCTTTTAAGAAGATAGGCGATGATGGCCCCCACGATGATGATGGCCTCAAAGCCTTCCCGGACAATGATGAGGAGGGATCCCAGGAAAACCATGACGGCGCTCTCTTCCCTGCCGTCAAGCTGCGCGGCGTCTTCCCGAAGGTATCCCGTCAGCGTTGCAAGGCTCTCCGAAACTTCCTCCTGGGACGCCTGGTTGGTCATGGCCTTTTTTACGGCGCTGAACTGGTATTCCACCTGGGAGGCCCGGGCCCCGGAGATCCGGCTCAAGACGATCCTTTCAAATCCCACTTTTTCGTAGAACTGGAAATAGGCCACATCCACCTGATCCTTCGCCCCCTTCCCCTCGCCCGCCCGGTAGAGCCCATCGGCCTTGTCCAGCACCGCCGCCATCTCGTTGGCTATCCTCGTCCAGTTCCGCGCCGACGCCGCGGGTTCTTCTTTCCCGTCAAGCCGGTTCGCCGTAACCCGCAGCAGATGAAGAAGCTCATTGTGGTTTTCCCGTATCTCCTGCTGGCTTTTCCCGGCTCTCATGGATGTTTTTACATAATCAACCCAATCTTCTATATTCTCCGCCCGTTCCTGAGAAATAACGGTCCGCACCTGTTCCTCGAATCCCGTCTTTTGATACTCTGAAAACGCGGCGTCCACCAGTTCCACCGCGCCGTCGGCGTCTCCCGATACATAGCGGTAGTAGGCCTCACTCAAGACAAGCCGCAGTTCCCGTTCCTTCCCTTCCCAGTACCCGGCCTCGGCAAAAACCGGCGCGGAGACCAGGGCAAGGCCCAGCAGGGTCCAAACAGGAAAGGCTATCCTTCTACGCAATTTCAACCTCCCAGTTAGCATTTGCTAACAACAAATTAATGAGGGAAAGATAGCATTATCTAACTTGAGTGTCAAGTGAGCTTGATGATTTTATCGGATAAACACGTAGGAATTTTCGTAACAAGAGCGGCTGTTCCAAAACTGAAGTCGAACCTTCGGTTCGATGGTGTTTATATAGTTGATTTATTACCTGGTTGTCCCGGTCCTCCACATTGCCGCGGCTCAGATAAACGGCTCTCCCCCGTTCAGTGATTATCAGGGGTGCTTTGAACCCGTAAAACCAGCTTTTTCCCGATTCGTTATCAGCGCCTCCCGCTCCCCGCGGTTAAACTGAAATACTGATCCGGCAATGACGATCTTCCTAAAACCGGAGTTTAAGCCAGTTAACGCAGAGCGGAAACCACTGGGCGACGTGGGGGTTGATAAACTCCCTGTCCCCGGCGCTGGTTTCGCCGGCAGCGAGGGACATACCGTGTTTCCCCTCGGGAAAGATATGCATTTCCAGGGAAACCCCTTTCCGCCGCAGGGCCCCGGCCAGGAGAAAACTGTTTTCCACCGGAACCGACTGATCGCTATAGGTATGCCAGAGGAACACCGGGGGCAGGTCCCTGGTTATCTGATTTTCCAGAGAAAGGAGAACCAGCAGAGCGGGATCAGGATTCTCCCCAAGAAGGCGCTTAAAAGAGGACTGGTTGGCAAATTCGCCGGAAGTAATGACCGGATAACAGAGGACCAGGGCCTGCGCCCCGGTACAGCGGGGATTAATACCGGGAGAGGCGGAGAAGTTCCGTGAAGCGAAAAGCAGCGTAGAGAGAGCCAGATGTCCCCCGGCGGAAAAGCCCATCAGGATAATCTTTTCGGAATTCAGCGACCATTCAGCGCCGCGCTCCCGGATGAGGGTGAGAGCCCTGGCGCAGTCCAAAATCGGGACCGGATGACGGCGGGGTTCGCAGCTGTACCAGAGTACAAAGGCATGGAAGCCTTCGGCGTTGAAACGCACCGCCAGGGCTTCCGCCTCCCTGGGCGAACATTGCAGGTACCCGCTGCCGGGTAGAATCAGCGCCCCCGGGCGGGGACTCTCGCTTTTTAATACATAGGCGTCCAGACTGGGCCTGAATCCATCCCCGGAATCTCCCCGGTACTGATAGCCTTCCCATAAATCCACCGTAAAAGTCCGCATAGTATCCTCCCGAAATATAACAAATCCCTAAATTTTCCAAAAAATATGGAACAGCCCCTCTTGCCAAATAAAAACAACCATGTTACCCTAACTTATTACGGAATCCGAAATAAGTCAAGGAGGTGTGAAAATTGGGTAAGGTAAGCCTCAAAGACATGAAGCTCCATAACAGGCGGCTCATCCTGCAATCCATTATAAGCGGTCAAAGCACGTCCCGTATAGCTTTGGCCCAGGAAACCGGGTTGTCCCCCAGCACGGTAACTTCCCTGGTTTCGGAGCTTCTGGAGGAAAAGGTGTTGATAGAAAGCGGCGTAACCCTTTCCACCGGAGGGCGGGGCCGCAAGGAACTCAAGATAAACCCCGATTATGGGTTGATAGTCGTTGCTGAGATTGGCCGGCGGCGGGTCAATTTGTGTACCTACGATATGTCGCTGACAAAGCTGGAAGAAAAGCCCCTCGTCGAACGGTGCCTTTCGGGGAATAATCTGTTTTTTGAGATTACCACGGCGATTTTTGATCAGTTTTACCAAAAAGATGAAAATCTGCGGCTGGCGGGCATCGGGCTTTTGTTCCAGGAAGACATGATCGAGAGCGATCTAAACGTCATGTTTTCCACTTCCCTCTCGGCGGATAATATTTCCCTTAGAGAAGCGCTGTATACCCAATTCAAAGTACCGGTAGTGGGGGAGTACTCGGTCAACGAGGTCCTTAACACCATTGAGGCCGGAGAAGTGAAGAACAGCGTCCATATTGCCCTGGTAAATATGGTTCTTGTCAGCCTGACCATTAACGGCCGTCCCCTGCCGATGAGCGGGGGAAAGAGCGCTAATATCACCAGCCTCCTTTCGGCGTTTCAATTCAGCGGACCGCAAGGGAAAAAATCTTGTCAAGACAATAAACCGAAACAGCCCTGGCCATTGCTTTCCGGACTGGCCGGGATTCTGGCTTTGCTCTGCACTATGTTTACCCTGGATGTTATTTTGCTTTCCGGGGAAGCGGTCAAAGCCAGCGGCTTTGTGTCCGCGGTGCGGGAAACCCTGAGCAGGATTCTTTTCCCCGCCGTGCCGCCGCCCATAAGGATACTACAGTCGCCGGAGGGCGGACTAAATGAAAAAATGGCCCATCGGGTTCGTAATAATATTTTAGGCTCCGCCTGAATTTTTTACCGGAGGATATATGCGGTTTCATCAAATGATAGAAAAAAACAAATTCACCCTGGTTGCCAGTCTGCCTGAAAACAACCTTTCCCTGGCGGAAGCGGCGCTGAAGGGCGGCGCCCAGGCGATTAAGGTGCATATTAATGTATGGCACCGCGCAAGCGGGCGTACCTTTGGTACTTTTGCGGAAAATAAAAAATTTCTGCGGGAACTGGTAAGGCTCTGCGGCGACACACCGGCGGGGCTCGTACCCGGCGGCGAAGACGCCTTTGTCAGTATCGAGGAACGGGACGAGATTGAAGCCCTGGGCATTGATTTCTTTTCTTCTTATGCGGCGCATCTGCCTAATTACATGATGGATTCAAAGAGCCTGAGCCGCATGGCCGCCATTGATTGCAATTACAACCAAAATACCCTGGACGGCATTAACCGATATCCGCCGGATATACTTGAGTGCAGTATTCAGCCCGGCGAAGCCTACAACAAGAAACTGCGCTATGCGGATATTCTTCGTTACGCCGATATTGCCGCCAGGGTAAAAATACCAATCCTGATCCCAACTCAGAAGTGGATGAGCCCCGGGGAGGTACATCATCTTTTCAGCGCCGGCTGTAGGGCGCTTATGATTGGCGCGGTGGTAATGGGAAAGGAACCCGGCGCGGTGGAAGTTGAAAAAACTTGCGCTGATTTTGCCGGCGCGATACGGGAATTGTGAAAGCGGGAGCGTCCCTGTTAATTGTTTGATTCGCGGCAAAGGGTTTCATACCCCGCCCTTCAGGGCGAGGTTGTTGATTCCCGCCGAGGCAGGCGGGTTTCAATATATTTTATACGGGTAGAACCCGTGGAGGAATGTATGGTACAAGGCACATTGATTATTGTGGTCTTTTTCATCCTGGCATTATTAATGATGTTGAGAAAGATCCCCACGTTCCTGGCGATGATTTTATTGGCGATCATCACCTGTATTATTGCCCGTGTTCCCATGGCGGGAATCAACGATACGGGAGCCGCTGTCGGCTGGCTTCAAACGATTCTGGAAGCGGGGTCCGTCCGCATGGCCAGCGCCATCGCGGCGATTATTTTCGGTTCCTGGCTGGGCCAGCTCCTGAACCGCACCGGAGTAACCGAAGCGATTATCAAAAAGAGCGCCGAACTGGGCGGAGACCGTCCCCTGGTTGTGGCCTTGGTATTGGTAGTCGCTAATGCCCTGCTTTTTACCACATTAAGCGGTCTCGGTTCGGTCATCATGGTGGGTTCTATTATTCTGCCCATTCTTATCTCTGTTGGAATCCCCGCTTCCACCGCGGCGGGGATTTTCCTCATGTCCTTCAATGTCGGGCTGACTTTCAATATGGTAAACTGGCAGACCTTTACCTCGATCTTTTCCCTGGATATAGAAACTATTCAGCGTTTTGAGGTCTATATGCTGGTAGCCACCGCTATTGCCACCGTGGTGTTTGTTCTCGTTGAATTCCGCCGCAACGGCAGAAAGTTCGCGTTTGCCGCGCCGGTAAACGATAAATTCGTCTCCAAACATGAAGGCCCCGGAGATGTCCGCCCCCTGAAAGGAATAACCGGGCTCTGCGCCATTCTTACTCCCGTCATTCCTATCATCCTGGTTATTGCCCTGAAGATTCCGGTTATTCCGGCCTTTATGGCGGGTATTTTCTGGATACTGATTTTTACCGCCACAAGTTTCACTAAAGCGATGAATATGCTCATGAAGACCTGCTATGACGGTTTTACCGCCGGCGCTCCGGCAATGATCCTGTTTATCTCCCTGGGCATGCTGCTCTTGGCGGTAACTAATCCCATGGTAAAAGAAATCCTTAATCCCTTCCTTCTGGCGGTAGTTCCCTCCGGACGGATCGCGTTTATCATTTTCTTTGCGCTGCTGGCGCCTCTTTCGCTGTACCGGGGGCCGCTCAACCTCTTTGGCCTGGGTTCCGGCATTGCCGCTCTGGTTATCGGGCTTGGGACCCTCAATCCCCTGGCGGTTATGGGCGCGTTCCTTTCGGCGGAACGTATTCAGGGCTGCGGCGATCCAACCAATACCCAGAATGTCTGGACCGCAAACTTTGCCGAAGTTGACGTAAACAGCGTCACCAAAAACCTGTTGCCTTATCTCTGGATCATAGCGACAATTGGGGTGATCACTACCGGCATTATATTTTTCTAAGGACAGGGTTTTATATGAAGGTACGTATTGGAATTGACGTGGGCGGGACTTTTACGGACGCCGTTGCCATTGATACCGAAACCTATGAACTCATCGGCACCTGCAAGGTCCCCACCACCCATTTTGCCGCCGGGGGCGTGGCGGCGGGGATAGTAGAGGCTCTGCGCATGGTAATGCAACAGTGCGGGATACAGCCTGAGGACGTTATTTTTATTGCCCATGGAACAACCCAGGCCACCAACGCCCTGTTAGAGGGGGATGTGGCCCAGGTTGGCATTGTAACCCTAGGCCGGGGGTTCGAGGGAATAAAAAGCAAAAGTGATACCAACATCGGCAATATTGAACTGGCGGCTGGAAAGTTTTTGAGGTCTTCCAATACCTATGTTGAAACCGGCAACCCCGCCGCCATGGAGGCTCAGATTCGAGCCGCTCTGGACAGCCTGGCCGCAACGGGAAGCGTCAGCATAGTAGCGGCCGAAGCCTTCAGCGTTGACGACCCTGAAAACGAAAATGCCGTTCTTGCCAGGTGTGTTGAAAGGGGAATCCCTGCTACGGCTACCAATGACGTATCAAAACTCTATGGTCTCAAGATGCGTACCCGTACCGCGGTGGTAAACGCCAGCATCATGCCCAAAATGCTGGAAGCCGCGGTGATGACAGAGCGGAGCATTCAGGCGGCGGATATTAAAAGCCCCCTCATGGTGATGCGGTGTGACGGGGGCGTCATGACCGTGGAGGAAGTACGGAGGCGGCCTATCCTCACCATTTTGTCAGGCCCCGCCGCCGGGGTCGCCGGGGCGCTGATGTATGAAAAGCTCACTGACGGCATCTTTTTTGAGGTGGGAGGAACCTCCACGGATATTTCCTGTGTAAAAGACGGTAAGGTTATGATTAAATACGCTGAGGTGGGAGGACACAAAACCTACCTGAGCAGCCTGGATGTCCGTACCGTCGGCATAGGGGGGGGCAGCATGGTGGAACTGAAAAACGGCAAGGCGGTAGATGTGGGTCCCCGGAGCGTTCACATCGCGGGCCTTGCCTACGAGGTGTACACCGGAGCGGAAAAGATCGTCAATCCACGCCTGAAAGAGGTACACCCCAAAGAAGGGGACCCCGCCTACGCGTGTGTTGAGTGTGACGACGGTCTTATCCTGGCCCTGAGCCTGGCGGGAGCGGCGAATATCGCGGGATTCGTTCCCCCAGGCGATTACGCGACGGGAAACGGAGAAGCCGCCCGCAAGGCGTGGCGGCCCCTGGCGGATACTATGGGCTGTACGGTGGAAGAAGCCGCCGCGCAGGTCTTGGCTTTTTCGGCAAAGAAAAACAGCAAAGTGGCCGCCCAGTTGCTTCGAGACTACAGCATGGACCCCAGAACCACCGAATTTGTCGGCGGCGGCGGCGGCGCGGCGGCGGTGGTCCCCCACCTTGCCAAGACGATGGGGCATCGGCATCGGATTGCCCGGAACGCGCCGGTGATCTCCACCATCGGGGTAGCCCTTGCCCTGGTCCGGGACATGGTGGAGCGGATCATCGTGAATCCCTCGGACCACGATATTATCGCCATACGCCGGGAAGCCGAACAAAAGGCAATCGCCGGCGGGGCGGCGCCGGGCACGGTGGAAGTCAGCGTCCAGGTGGACACCCAGCGCAATCTGGTGCGGGCCATCGCGGTGGGAGCTACGGAAATGCGCAGTAAAAATTTGCTGAACCGCAGGCTCTCCGAAAAAGACCTCCTGGCAATCGCCGCGGACAACTTGGATGTAAAGAGCGAAGCGCTGACTATAAGCGCCCAAAGCGAAGGCATGTACGCGGTACAGTACGATAAAACAGAAAAAAAATATTTTGGCCTTATCAGAAAAAAAACAAAACCTTTGCGGCTCGTGGATGAAGAGGGAATTATCCGGCTTCAGAAAAAGGACGCCAGGGTCCTACAGGCCGTCTCCGGCGGCTGGCGGGACGGGACAGCCCGGATATTGCGGGAACTAACGATTTATGATGACGGCGGAACTACCCTGCCGAATCTGTATATTATCGTGGGAAAACGGATCATCGATCTTTCGGGGCTGCCGGCGGATGAGCAGATCTACAGCCTGGGAGGGGTGGAACTTTCCGGCTACCCGGACGACACGCCCCTCATCATTATCGGGACCGGAAGGCTCGATTAGGAGCCAGGGGGGAGACTTGGAGGTTTTATGGACGAAGCGCAGCAAACTGGCAGAGGAAATACGCCTGATTATACCCTGCCGTTTCCCGGGCTTGATCTCGCGGAAAAAGAATTACGTTACGATTACTGTTATGGAAAAATTCCCCCGGAAGACAGAAGAGGGATTGTAAAAATGGCCTGGGACCGGGGAGCGGAAGCGGCGGCGGACACCTTCAAAAAATATGACGGGGAAGGGGATTTCTTTATTATCGCCGGAAGAAGCGGCCTCTCGTGCGAAGAAGTGGACAAAGATTATGTTATGGGAAATTTTCGGTACTTCAGCGATTATCTTTCCGGAAGGAAGCGCATCCGCCTCTATGTCCGCTCCATCGCGCTCTGGGCGGAGCAAAATAAACTGGATGAGCGGACCGCCCGAAATCTGATTTTAAGTCATGAATATTATCACTTTCTGGAATGTACCGTGCTGGGACTTACCAGCAGGCTGTACCAGGTTCCCATGCTCATCGCGGGCCCCTTTAAAATAGGACGCACAGGCATACGGGGCCTTTCGGAAATAGGGGCTCACGCGTTTGCCCATACCTATCATCATTTACGGTGTCAGGGAGCATAATCATGAAACCCCTATCTGACTATGATGTCATCGTGATAGGCGGCGGACCCGCGGGCGCAATGGCCGCCATAGCCGCAGGCCGGAACGGGGCCCGGACGCTGGTCGTGGAACAATACGGCTGTCTGGGGGGAGCTTTGACCTCGGGAGGAACCGGCCCACAGATGACCTACCATGCGGGTACGCGCCAGGTCATAGACGGCATCCCCGGCGAGTTTATCCGGCGTATGATAAAGGAAGGATTCTCCCCCGGTCATATGGAAGACTTTGCCGGTTATGCCAGTTCCGTTACGCCCTTTGATTCCGAAGGGATGAAACTGGTTCTGGAAAATATGGTCCTGGAAGCCGGGGTGGAACCGCTCTATCATACGGTTTATACGGGCTGCGAGGCGCGGGACGGAAAGATAAACGGAGTAAAACTGTTTTCCAAGAACGGATTTTTCGACGCCTCCGCGAAGGTCTATATTGACGCCTCCGCCGATGCGGATATGGCGGTACATGCCGGGGTAAGCGCCGAATTCGGCCGCGGACAGGACGGCCTTGCCCAGCCCATGACCATGAACATGAAGCTCTACAACGTAGATCGCGAGAAGTTGATGGATTATGTACTTGATAACCGGGACGATATGCTGCAAACCGTGCCCTTCGACCGGCTCCGGGAAATACCCCGCACCGGCATACAGGGGGGCTACAGGCTTATCCAAAAAGCCAGGACGGCGGGAACATTCACCATCGACCGGAATCAGATCCTCTGCTTTGAAACAAATAATCCGGGGGAATTTATTGTGAACATGAGCCGGATCATCAAAAAAAGCGGCGTTGATCCCTTTGACTTAACCGATGCCGAAATCGAGGGACGCCGGCAGTGCTTTGAACTCTTCCGTTTTTTGAGATCCCGCATTCCCGGTTTTGAGAACAGCGTAATGCTTTCCACCGGACCGAATATCGGTATTCGGGAAAGCCGCAAAATTAACGGCGCGTATAAACTGACTGAACAGGACCTTTTGGAGAATGTCATGTTTGACGATGCTGTCGCCATGGCGGGATATCCTATCGACATTCATTCCCCGGACGGCCTTGAAACCAATCACACCTTCCTAAAACCGGGAAGCTGGTATTCCGTGCCCTACCGCAGCCTGATAAGCCGGGAAATAGCAAACCTGCTCATCGCCGGGCGCTGTATCAGCGTAACCCATGAGGCGCTGGCGGCTGTACGGACCACACCGCTCGTCATGGCTATGGGGCAGGCCGCCGGAACCGCCGCGGCCCTCGCCGCCAAAGCCGGTATTGCAGTTCAGTTAATGGATACAGCCGCCCTGCGAAAGTCCCTCATCAGGGACGGAGCTTTCCTCGAACCATATCAGGACCGGTCCGCCTCAGTATCTATCTAATTAAAAACCATGATAACCTGGGGGTATGGGAGGGGGAATCATAAAGCGGCGGCATTGCCCAAGCCGACCGCCAGGTCAGGTGAAAATTTGTGAAAAATTTCTTTTGTTTTGAAAATGTCTGTGCTATTATGGTTTTGTAGTACAAGCTGGTTCTTGAGTATTGGCGCCTTGGCAGCTATTCGGACGGGGTTGCGGCCTTGAGATTAAAGTCCCTTTTGGGGCCTGCTTTTCGGCTTTCATTGGACGGAAGGGGCTGTTTCCTCCCGTCTGACCACTTCCAAAGATGTCCATGTCCGCCTTCAGCGGGCAATTTTAACATACAGCCGATACGTCCGTGCTATCCACGTTTCAAAACCTCTTCGATCTACAGATAAGAAAACGGACATGCTTGCCGGAAGGAGGACGAAATCATGCCAAAGATAACGGTTGCTGATTATGAGAAGCTGCTGAAATTCAGCTTTTACATCAACAAAAACTATGACAACTTTATATGCAATGTTCAGTTCGCTCTTCTGGAGTATTTCAACTTCCCCCTAAGCGTTTATACAACGTTCAGCAAGGATCATAACGGCAAGGTTATTGTGGAAAGCATCAGGGGCACCGCTACGCTGGCGGAGAACCTCGCAAAATACAGAAACTACATCATGGATGACGACCTTTTTATACAGCGCATACCAAATCTTGTGCAGGAAAACCCCCAGAGAAACATTTTTACGATTTTGGATATCGCAAGCAGCGAGGAGTTCTATTCTACCAAATACGGGGAACTTCTGATAGAAGCGAATAATCCGTATCAAGTTGTAATATACGGTACTATCACATCACCACCTCCCTATCACGCCGTTAATGTGTTTAAAACGAAAGAGCATGGAGATTTTACAGAATACGAATTGAAGCTTCTCAGTCTCATCGGATCCATCTTCAACGAGAGTCTATCCCTCTATAAACAGTACCAGGAGAATAAAAATTACATCAACTTTTTAGATGTCGCGGCATCAGTACAAGGCTTTGGTTTGGCGGTAATCAACGAGCAGGGTATAATAGTATACACTAATAACTTTTTTGTATCCATCGTGTCCGATATGTTTAACTCCGAAAGTACGGTAGCCTCAGTTCTCGCGATAGACGCTCTTTTATACGAACAAACCGGCATGAAAATAAACAAGATTATAAACCCGGTTACGCTTCGCATTGGAAAACACGATTTTTATTTTGAGCCGCACTGCATCGCCGGAGTTGAGGGAAACTTACGGTTTTTCTTTATCTTTGTGGATATGAAAAAAGTAACGCATCCATCGGATCCAAAACTTGAATTTCTGGATACCTATAATATGTCGGCCCAGGAGATAGAAGTCGCGGTCCTGATACTCCAAGGGTTTGACAACAAAAAAATCGCCGAAAGTCTCTTTATAAACATCTCTACCGTAAAATTCCACGTAAGAAATATTCTCCGGAAACTGGGCGTCAACAGCCGCGCTGCCGTTATAACAAGGTTTGCGGCATACTCGTATGAAAACAGATCAAACCCGCAGTCCTTTGGAATAAGGCGGGAATGACTTCGGGACATTGGCCGGCTAAAGCCCCAGCGCGTCATCCGCGCGGTATGAACTTCTGACGAACGGCGCCGAGGCTACGTACTCGAACCCCATGCTCATCGCCGTCGCTTTGTACTCGTCAAATGTTTCCGGCCTTACAAACTCTTTGACAGGATAGTGTTTTCGTGACGGAGCGAGGTACTGCCCGATGGTCAGGATCGAACAGCCAACCGAACGCAGATCCTCGAAAAGTTCCAAAACCTGTTCCCTGGTTTCGCCAAGCCCTACCATAATCCCACTTTTGCTGCGGATCCGTGAATTCAGCCTGCCGATGTTTTTTATCACGCCTAAGGACCGCCGATAATCCGCCTGCGCCCTTACTTGGCTGTATAAGCCGCTGACGGTCTCCACATTGTGGCTTATAACGGTGGGGCCGGTCTCCGCCACTACAGCAAGCGCCGCCTCGTTTCCCTGAAAGTCGGGGATAAGTACCTCTATCGCGGCTGCCGGGCTTCGCTTCCGTATTTCCCTGACGACGGCGGCAAAATGCGCCGCCCCTCCGTCGGGCAGGTCGTCCCTCGTTACCGAAGTCACCACCACATAACGAAGCCCCAGACCGGCGGCCGCCTTCCCGACGCGCTCAGGTTCGTCAGGATCCGCCGGCAAGGGATCGCTGTGTGTAACATTGCAAAAAGCACAGTTCCGTGTGCAGTTTTTTCCCAAAATCAGGAACGTGGCCGTTTTACGGGCAAAACATTCCATGTAATTCGGACACATCGCCTCCCTGCACACTGTATTAAGTGAAAGATTTGTTAGTATTTCTTCCACTAAACCCTGGTTAGGGTTAACAACGTGTTTTTTTCGAAGCCACGCCGGCTTAGTTCGTGTTTGCGTATCCATAAATAACACTCCTGGGTACACTGATTATACCAAAACGCCTTGCCTCATGTCGCGTCATGATTACATACCTAAAAAATTTGACAGCTTTTAACCGCAGATGACTGCGTAATCTGCGGTTCTTCTTAACACTATTCTGAGTCCAAACAGCCTGCTACTCAAATACACAGGAGAGCAGCTCGTCCAGAGTAATAGTACCCAGATACGGTACAAGATCGAAAGATGAAAGCGCCTCCTTTACCGTATTGATGCGGTACGGCAGACCCTCGATCCTCTCCTCAAGCCTGCGGACAGGAAGAAGCGCCAAAAAGTCGCCGTTCAATACGCAGCTCTTTATGATACCGTGTTCGGTATTCAGGTGTACTTCCACCTTCCCACCGGGGAAACGTCTGGCATTGCGGTAAGAAAAGCGCGGCTCCGATTCTATGTTCCACGTGTTGTTCGCATATTTTTGCAGACGGATCTCATGTATCTTTTGAATATCTTCCTCTGTCAATTCATATTCATCAAGATTTAAATCTTCAACAAAACTAGCCGTAAGCATATCCCTGAATTCGCCCGTTGTGCGGGATACAGGCATATATTCCGATAGATTTGTTACATGGCTGCGCATGGAAGCCAGCGCTTTGGATACTATCTTGCCGACATCCGTGCGAAGCACAGTTGTCAGCCGGTCAAGGTTCGTATCAAATAAGAGCGAGCAGTGGCTGACTAATACCCCGTCCTTAATGTATTGCGCCATGCCGGATACCTTTTTTTCATTGACAAATATATCGTTCCGTCCGTGAATATACGCCTCAACGCCGAACTTGTTTATGGCGCTCACCAACGGGTCCGCAAGCATACCAAGCATCTGTTTCGCGTCATCCCCGTTTTTAAAAGCCGTAATGACCGAAATGAGCAGCGTTCCCATGTCGGTAAAGATAGTACCTCCGCCGCTTGACCGGCGGACAATCCTAATCCCCAAACGTTCCGCCTCAGCTACGTCAATCTCCCTGTGAGCTATCTGATTCCTGCCAAGCATGGCGCAGTTTTCAGCCTGCCAGATCATAAAAACCTTGCTGTTTTCTGTCAGGCGGCGGGCAAGGTATTCCTCCGCCGAAAAATGAAAAGCCGCGTCGGTTGATTTTGGCTCGATCAATACCGGTGATGCCAATATTTTACTTCTCCTGTTGATGTTGTATATGGTGCTGCATATATTGATGATTCATAATTAATGAAAACCCTGCACCACACGTGCCTTATGTTCCATCCGGTACTAAATGTGTATCGCCTTTCCCGCCAACGCCTCCGCCGCCTCCATGACGGTCTCCGCTATTGTCGGATGGGCGTGGATAGTACCAATAATATCACCCGCCGTCCCTTTTTTGCGCATAAGCACGGCAATTTCAGCGATTATATCCGTTGCGTGGGCGCATACGATATGCCCGCCTATTATTGCCCCGTTTTCCTCCGCGAGGAGCTTGACCATTCCGGCGGTCTCTCCCTCAATGACGGACTTCCCGTTCGCGAACATGGGGAATACGCCCTTCCTGTAGGCGATCCCCCTTTCGGCCGCCTGTCTTTCGGTGAGGCCGATCCACGCGATCTCCGGTGTAGTGTAAATGCACTGCGGGATAGAATCGTAGTTCATGACAGAAGACGTACCCAGGATATTCTCGACCGCAACAATTGCCTCCGCGCTCGCGGCGTGGGCCAGCATCCACTTTCCGTTGACATCCCCGACAGCGTAGATGCCGGGGATATTCGTACACATATGTTCGTCCGTCTCAACGGCGCCTTTTGAATGCCTGATTCCCACCTTGTCCAGCATACCCATATCCGCGTTGGGTACCCTGCCGGACGCGCACAGTACCATTTCGGCATCCAGCCTTTGCTCCGTTCCCCCGCTGTTTAGAAAGCGCAGACCCCCGGCATCTATCCCCACAACTTTTGCCCCGGTGAATACATTGACCCCGATGGACTTTAACATTTTCAATGCAGCGGAAATAACATCACCGTCTGCGGCGGCGATGATGTCCGGCAGCATCTCTACTATTGTAACCGTTACCCCAAAAAGCCGCAAGTATGTGGCAAATTCCACCCCTATAACGCCCCCGCCGATGACGGCGATTGATTTTGGAAGGAATTCCATGTTGAGTACATAGTCGCTGTCCACGGAGTGTTCTATTCCGGGTATAGGAGGTTTAACCGGCCGTGAACCGGCGGCAAGGATTATATTTTTCGCTTCGCAGGTTTCACCGCCGGTTTTGACCACCCCGGGCGACACAATTTCCGCCTTTTGCCTGACAAGCGCAACCCCGTTTTTTTTCAAAAGGCCCGCGACTCCCCCGCTGAGACCGCGCACCACGCTTTGTTTCCGGGCGAGAACACCCGGGTAATTGAGCGTGTATTCGCAGGTCGCGATCCCATAGGTGGCCGCACTTTTAATCGTATTGAGCACCCGCGCACTCTTGATAAAAGTTTTGGTAGGGATACATCCCCTGTTCAGGCAGACCCCGCCGACTTCGTCTTTCTCGAATAAAACACATGACGCGCCCGCATGGGCCGCCTTGATCGCGGCGACATAACCACCCGGCCCCGCGCCAATAATCGCAATATCATACATTCTGGTTATCTCCTTAGCTAAAAATTAATTTTTATTGCCGGGTATTTTCGGCGCGGAAGAATCGCCGCCTAAAGCAAGAAGCTGCGTTTCGCTTCTTCGCGGAGCTGCTCCCGGTAGTCCGGGTGAGCTATGTTTATCAGAGAACGGGCCCTTTCCCGCAACGAAGCGCCGCGCAACGAAGCCACGCCAAATTCGGTTACTACATAGTCCACATCCGCACGGAGAAGCGAAATAACGGTTCCTGCCGGGTGGGTACAAACAATCTTCGAAACCTGTTCCTTCCCGCCGTCTTTGTTTTTCACCATCGCTGTCGAGTGCAGAGCGATGATCGACTTGCCTCCCTTCGACATTTTCGCGCCTACTGCGGTATCCGTCTGTCCGCCGATCCCGCTGATCTGCAACGGCCCTACGGCTTCGGAGGCGCATTGCCCCATCAGATCAATTTGGAGCGTACTGTTCACCGAGATCATTTTGTCGTTTTTTGCTATTTCAAAGGGGGAATTGGCGCGGGAGACCGTTAAATGCAGTACGCCCAGATTGTCGTCGAGGAATTCATAAGTTTCCCTGGCCCCGTAGGTGAAGGTGGCAACCATCTTACCCGGAAAATAAGTTTTCTTTTTGTTCGTTACAACGCCCGCCTCGTAAAGCTTTACAAAACCATCACTCAGCATTTCGGTATGTACGCCCAAGTCATGCTTGGTCATCAGCTCGGACGTAACAGCATCGGGAATGCCTCCTATGCCCAACTGTATCGTAGACCCGTCTTCTATCATCTCGGCGACATATTTTCCTATCAGTCTGTCCGTCTCCGTTACTTCCCGTGGCTTCAGACACTCCAGGCTGTTATCGCCCTGATAAACAAAATCCACCTCGCTGATATGGATATAGGTGTCCCCGAAGGTACGCGGAAGGTTTTCATTGATCTCCAGTATCCTAAGGCCCGCACGTTTAACCAGATCCCGGCTCGACATAGCCGTAGGCCCTGTGGTAAAGAAGCCATGCTTATCCATCGGCGTAACGCAGGTAATAAAAATATCAATCGGTTTTTTTCTTGAATCGAAATAGTAGAACTTGTCGTCCCCGGTATTCCGCAGGTGTACCGGCACATAGCTCGAAAGTCCCAACTTTTGGGACTCTGTACAAAAACGGGAGAAGAACAAGCTTTCATTGTGTATCGTACCGGCATAGCCGGGATCGGTAAAATATTCATATTTTTCCGCGTTTAGCGAGTTTATGACGGTTATATCTTTTACATGGCCCTTTAGCGCGGCCAGGTTTCTGAAAAAACTACGCGGCTCGGTTGAAAGGCCATGAGTGTAGATGGCGCTATGATCTGTTACCTTGCTTACCGCTTCTTCGACGCTTATCTTTTTTTTCTTCAGCGTTTCCGTATAGTCCATATCATTCTCCTGTAATACATAAAGCTGCACCCAGCCGCTCAAAAGCCGGTTAAATATACCCAAAGTCCCGCAGGGTCTTGGGAGTCTGCACGATATAAAAGTATAAATATGCAATAATGTGCATATTTATGAGGCTGTTCCAAAACTGAAGTTTTGGAACAGGCGCTTATACTATAATTTATACGCGACGCGCAACAGGCTCTAAGGATGGAGAAGAACCTTGACCTTTTCGGGGCCTCTGCATGAAAACGCTTCCTCAAACTGCTGGTAGCTGAATTTGTGCGTTATAAGGTCTTTAGTATTGATCTTCTTTTCAGCCATAAGCTCTATCACCTTTTCCCACATAGGGGGCAGGTGTCCAAACGAACACAGGACATCGATCCCCTGCATGACGAGAAGAAGGAAGAAGTTGAACATAGTCCCTGTCGGCGGTGTGATACCAAGTTCGACAAACGCGCCTCTGGCACGGACCATCAGCGAGGACTGGTTGATACACGACTCCACGGCGGAACACTCAAAAAGAAAATCGGCGCCTTTGCCGAGGGTAAGTTTACGTACCTCGGTAACAGCATCGCACTTATCGTTTTCAAGGATATAATCCGCACCGAATTTTTGGGCGAGTTCCAGCTTTTTCGCTTCCCGGGAAAGGTCGATCACAATCGCTTTGCCGCCGCATAACTTGACGAACTGGAGGATCAAAAGACCGATTGGACCGGATCCCATAATAACGGTTGTATCGTTTGGTTTTATCCGGACTTTTTCAAGTACGGCGTTGCCCGCTATACAGGCCGGTTCCACCTGGGCGCCTTCCTCAAAGCTGACGGAGTCGGGAAGTTTAAAAACTCCCGCCGCCGGCACAACAACGTAATCCGTCATGGTGCCATCGCACTCATATCCCATATTTTTGGCGTTTGCGCAACTAAAAAACTCACCTTTCAGGCAGGATAGACAATGCCCACAATAGTTGACCGTTACGAGCGAAGTAACCCGGTCGCCAATATTGAAATTTGTAACCCCCTCGCCGATTTCACTTATCGTCCCGCTAAACTCATGACCGAGTGTCAGGGGGTATTGCCGCGGCGCGCCTGGGGTTTCGTAGCCGTCAATAATGTGATAGTCCGATCCGCAAATTCCACAATAGACAATCTTAATTTTTACTGTATAGGGTTTTACTGCTGGTTCCAGAACATCAACACAGGCCATATGGCCTGGACCCGCTTCCATCTTTCTTATAGCTAACATTTTCGTTTTCTCCTCTCTATAAAACAAAAAGACGTTAGAACCGGTTCCAAATTCTAACATCGCGGAACAGAATCCCAAAAACAATCTCTATTCTTGCAATCGGGGGAAAAAGAATTCCCCGTCCCCGTCCCGGTATTTTCCGGCGCACGGATTCGGGGAAATTCTTCACGGAATTTACGCCAAGGCTTTAAGTATACCGGCCTTTATATCCGCCCCGGAGGGATAGAGATAGTCCTCTAACTCGCCAAAGGGAATAATGCCGTTCGCCCCGCAGACCCTGACCGGTGCGGCTTTAAGGCTTGAAAGGCAATCTTCGGTTACCCAGGATACGATCTGCGCACTGAAACCTCCGCGTTCAGGGGCTTCATGCGTTACGAACAAGCGTCCGGTCTTCTTTACCGAATCAAAGATCTTCTGTTTGTCAAACGGTACCAGCACGCGGGGATCAATGATTTCAATGGATTTACCGGTTTCCGCCTCAACTTCTTTCACCGCTTCAATGGCGTTTATAAGGGCGCGGTGATAGGCCACAACGGTCAGATCCTTGCCCTCTTTTACGATCTTGGCGGCGTTCTTCAGGGAGGGAACAACGTCCAGTTTGTCCGGAACTTCCTCCGAATAACCCAAAAGCGCACGCTGATAAATGAACAGGGTAGGATCATCGTCCCGTATAGACGCCCGGTAGTAAGCCCGTACATCGGCGGGAGTCGTGGGAGCCACGATCTTGAGCCCCGGCACATTGGTATACCACGCTTCCACACTCTGCTGGTGCTGGCAGCCGCTTCTGCCGCCGCCCCCGTGGGGAAGCACAAAGGTAACCGGACAGGAAATAGTACCACCGGAATTGTAGCGGACCTTCGCCGCCACATCCGCTATGGCCTCGAACGCGATAGCAGAGAAATCCGCAAACATATATTCGACGATAGGACGGTAACCCTCCAACGCGGCGCCCAGGGCGAAAAACGAATACCCCGCCTCCGCAATCGGCATTTCCAGAACGCGATCCTCCCCAAATGTCGCCTGGAGACCGGTGAACGTCATCCAGCAGCCGCCCCTTTTGCCTATGTCCTCGCCAATACAGATAATCTTTGGGTCGGCGGCCATTTCCTCATACATGGCTACACAAAATGCTTTTCCTAAAACCATCTCAGACATTATAATTCGCCTCCTGCGTCATTAGAGTAGATTCTGTTATAGTCGAGTACCTCTTCCCTCGTGGCGACTCCCTGGCTCAAACCTTCCTCGAAAGCCTCGGATATTTCGGCAACTTTCGCATCGCGTACCTTTTTGATCGCCGCGTCATCCAGGTATTTCATCTCAACCAGTTTCTTCTGAAAGGAAAGCACCGGGTCAATGGCGTCAAGGTTATTCCTGAAGCTGACATCCCGGTACATGGACTGATCATCGCCCACATAGTGGCCTTCCCAACGCATACACTTAGCCTCGACCACATTCGGCTCGTTGTTCGCCGCCAGTTCCATGCCCTCAAGCACCGCTGCCGCCACAGCCACCGGATCGTTGCCGTCTACAGTAACTCCCTTCATATTAAACGCCGAGGCCCTGTCCGCAAGATTTTCCAGGGGCGATTGTTTTTCTACCGGGGTCGTCATGGCAATCCCATTGTTCTCGATAAAGAAAAGGACGGGAAGTTTGAAAAGGGCGGCAAAATTCATCGCCTCGTAAGTTGCGCCGGAACTTAGGGCGCCGTCGCCATAGGGGGCAAAACCTATCTCCCGTTTGCGTCCGTCCCGCTTGAGCCCCCAAGCAAACCCCGCAATGATCCCCCACGCTCCGCCAAGGGCGCCGGTCCCCGGAATCATCGTTTTGTCAATGGCGGTAACATGGTATTCACCAGAAACACCCCCGTTGATCCCCCCTCTCCGCAACAGAAGCTCCGAAATAAACGGCTTCAAACCCATGCGATAGGCCATTACACTCTGCATCCTGTGCGTCGCCGTTCCGTAGTTCTTTATGTCCGACTTTTTAAAAGCCGAAACCAGGCCGGCGCTGACGGCCTCCTGACCCAGGCAGGGGTGAATAGCTCCCGCGATCCTGCCGCTATATATGTACGCGACGATCTTCTCCCCGATGACGCGGGCTTTGACAATCTCGTCATACATATCCAGCAACTCTTCTTTGGTAAAGTTCACTGTGCCCATTCCCAATCTCCTCTAAATATTAATCTTCCCACCCTCATTAAGGAGGGGGTATTGGCCCCTGTTACAATCCCATGTGGGATCCGGGATCCTGTACGTAATCTCTAAGCGTCAGGGTGAATAGCCCGCCATGCAGTCCGTCAATAGCCGCGTGGTTAATCGTGGTGCTGAAGCAAGTCATCCTTTTGATACTTGTAGTATCATCGTCATTTACAACAAGCTGTTTTTTTGTAAGGCCGACCCCGACAATCAAAGTTTCCGGCGCGTTCAGGATGGGGGTGGATTGTTCTACGCCCAACATACCCATATTACTCAAGGTAAAGGTGGATCCCTGCATCGCGCTTAACGGCAGGGTTTTTGCCTTAAGTCTCGCGATATAGTCCTGGAGCTCGGCGGACACCTGAAATATGTCTTTGTCCTGGACCTCATTTATCACAACGATCATTATCCCTTCCTCAAGACCGACACCGACGCCTATGTTTATCGAGTCGTAGATGAAAAACTCGTCGTCGATAAGAGCGGAGTTAAGGGCGGGATGCTTTTTCAGCGCCTCTGCGCATAACTTGGTTAATAACGAAGTAATACTGACATTCGCGTCTTTTTTGGAAAGCTCGTTTTTAAGCTCAAACAGCGCATCCGTGCAGATATACATCGAACCCGAAGCCTGGGGGTAGTTTTTAAGACTTTCCGCCATTTTAACGGCGACGAATTTGCGCGTCCCTTTTAGCTTGTAACTTTCTTTGATACGCTTCACATCACTCATTGGGCAGCCTCCTTGATCCCGTCTACTCAATCTCCGCGATCACTTTGCCGGGAGCGACGGTCTCCCCCTCCTGAACCAAAATCTTGACCAGGGTACCCGAGCCCGGGGAAGCAATTTCCTCAGACAGCTTCTCGTTGGACATTTGATACAGGCGTTCCCCCTCCTCGACCTTGTCCCCCACAGCCTTAAACCATGTTTCGATCTTGATATCCATGCCCGATTGACCCAAGTTTGGAGCTATTATTTCCATGCTGAAATTCTCCTTACGCGTTTATGTAGTATTTTTTTGACAGACTGGAATATCTATCAATGAAGTTAATTGTACAGCACAAATTTTCCGGACGCAACCTATCCTTTGGTATTGTTTTTTTTGATATACTATCCTTTAAGGCAGTTTTGAATACCGGATTTAAGGAGGCTGTCAGTAATTCTCATTTTAAAAACCATGATAACCGGGGGTATGGGAGAGGGCAGCATAAAGCGGCTGCCTGGCAGTTTGCGGAAGGCGGGGGG
>JAIRSS010000135.1 GCA_031255315.1 Spirochaetaceae bacterium | reverse complement strand
GTTAAGGGGCCGTCGCCTTCCAGGGGGAACGGCAGGGTAAGGGCCGCGAGAATCACCAGGGAACCGGCTTCCGGCGTGACGATAAGGCCGTTACGCCCCATTACGCCGAGTCCGCAGGCGACAGCCAGGGGCTTTTCCGGAACCGACGAGTTGCAGAAGATGCGGTAATGGCGTTTAAGGGCGTATTCGGGATTTTCCCGGCCATAACGCTCCCGAAGCCCCCGCGCCAGCCTTTGCAACCGCTTAACCGCCTCCCGGTAATAGTTGCGCCGGGCAAACGGCGCGATTGCCAGCCCGCCGTCCGGCAGTTCCGTAGCCGGGCCCGGCGATGGTTCGCCTCGGCCATAAGCCAGTGCGGTTACGAGCAGGCAGGAGCTGTCCAGCCGGTAATTCGCCATCGCCGGTGTTTCGGCAGGGGAAGAAAGCGCCAGTATCCGGGCGCGGACAAAACCCGCTTCCACAGTCGCCTTTATTATTGCCGTTTTCTCGACCATCTGACCAAACTCCACGCGCCTGCCCCGGAACTCACCGCTTTCGTCCGCCGGGCCGATGATTTCTCCTTCAAATTGTTTCACAATACTGGCCGGTTTGCAATTGTCGTTGAATGAGAGTGACAATTCCGAATTCAAAATAACGCAGGACGGCAGGGGACGGACACGGACTTGCCGTGAGCGAAGGACAAGCCCCTCACATTGGGGACAGACCCCTCGCCCCCGGAACACTCCCTATGGGGCAGACCGTGTCAAAACTCTGTCCCGTAAGTCTATCAGTGCGGGGAAACAGGGTGGCAGCGCGAAGCCTCGGCTGTTTTCGGCGGCCTTGAAAGTCCGATCGCTGCCAATACCCCGTAGACGGCCGAAGAGTACGAATTTTCTTGACTTTCGGTACGAAAAAAAAGTATTTTTGATTTAATAACTTACATACGGATATCGAAATATGGGTGAAAAAGCCAAGAGTAAAGCCGCCGAAGAGCGGAAATCGGGGGTTGATCAGAACCGGGAAGACGGGGTTCAGGAGCCTGAGCTTTCCGCCGGGCAGGATGAAGGCCGGTCTGCGGCGGCTCAAACGGAGAACGCCGGAACGGATAGCGATGCCGCAGAGCCGTCTTTGGAACAAAGAATCGCCGATCTGGAAGCACAGAACGCGGATCTGAACGATCAGTATCTGCGTAAAGCGGCGGATTTTGAGAATTACCGCAAACGGATGAACCGGGAAAAGCAGGACGCTATCGATTTTGCCAATCAAAGCCTGATTTCGGACCTGATCCCCATTATTGATGACTTTGAACGGGCCATCAAAGCGGCGGAGGCCGCTATTGCCAACGCCTCCGGCGACGCTTCCGGCGGCATATCCGGGGATTTTATCGCCCTGTACGAGGGGATAAGCATGACCGAAAAGCGGCTGCTTACCCAGCTTGAGAACCGCTGGGGGCTTAAGCGCTACGATTCGGTCGGCGAACCCTTCGATCCTAACCTCCACGAAGCCATGATGATGGAAAAATCGGCGGATATAGCGGAGGCGGTCGTACAGGAAGAGTGGAGCAAGGGGTATACCCTGAAAGACCGGGTAATACGGCCCGCCAAGGTAAAGGTTTTGATGCCCGATGCTTCCGGTCAGGACGGCGCCGGAAACGGCGGCGCGGCGGAAAACGGTAATTCCGGGTAAAACGGGCCGCCGGAACAAGACAAACAAGGCGCCCTTATGAACGCATCGCGTTCATGTTCAATATTAACACAAGCGGCGGCGTGCCGCTTATTATAGGAGCAGAAAAATGGGAAAGATAATAGGTATTGACTTAGGAACCACGAATTCGTGCGTGGCCGTCTTTGAGGGGGGCGAGCCGGTGGTTATCCAGAACTCCGAGGGCGGACGCACTACCCCTTCCATTGTCGGATTCACCAGCAAGGGTGACCGGGTGGTGGGCCAGCCCGCGAAGAACCAGATGATCACCAATCCGGAAAACACGGTTTATTCGATTAAGCGCTTCATGGGCCGCAGTTATTCCGAGGTAGGGGCCGAGATGAAGCGGGTTCCCTATCACGTGGCGGAACAGGCCAATGACGTGCGGGTGGACATTTCGGGGAAGAAGTATTCGCCGCAGGAGATTTCCGCCTTTGTTTTGCAGAAGATGAAGCAGACCGCCGAGGATTACCTGGGCGAAACGGTTACCGAGGCGGTGATCACCGTACCGGCCTACTGTAACGACGCCCAAAGGCAGGCTACCAAGGACGCGGGAAAGATCGCGGGGCTTGACGTAAAACGGATCATCAACGAACCGACCGCCGCTTCTCTGGCCTTCGGCTTCAACAAAGATCAGAAGAAGGACAGAATGATTGCCGTCTACGATTTGGGCGGCGGTACTTTCGATATTTCCATCCTGGAACTGGGCGACGGCGTTTTCGAGGTAAAATCCACCAACGGCGACACCCACCTGGGGGGCGATGACTTTGACCTTAAGATACTGGAATGGCTCATCCTTGAATTCAAACAGGATACGGGCATCGATTTGGGCCAGGACCGCATGGCTTTGCAGCGCCTTAGGGAAGCGTCCGAAAAGGCGAAGATCGAGCTTTCGGCGATGCAGACCACGGAGATCAATCTGCCCTTTATCACCGCCGACCAGAGCGGGCCGAAGCACTTGCAGAAAAGCCTGACCAGGGCGAAATTCGAGCAGATGGTCCAGGACCTTCTGGAGCGGTCCAAGGAACCCTGCAGGAAGGCTCTGTCTGACGCGGGAATATCGGCGGATAAGATCGACGAGGTTATCCTTGTCGGAGGGTCTACCCGCATCCCCGCAGTACAACAGATCGTCAAGGAAATGTTCAAGAAGGAGCCGAACAAGGGGGTAAACCCCGACGAGGCGGTGGCTGTCGGCGCGGCTATTCAGGGCGGCATTTTGGGGAACGAAGTCAAAGACGTGCTCCTTCTGGACGTAACGCCCCTTTCCCTGGGCATTGAAACCCTGGGCGGCGTGATGACCAAGCTGATCCCGCGCAATACCACTATTCCCACGAAAAAAAGCCAGGTGTTCTCCACCGCCGCGGACGGCCAGACCGCCGTGTCCATCCAGGTACTCCAGGGCGAGCGGGAAATGGCGAACCAGAACCGTACTCTGGGCCGCTTTGATCTGGTGGGTATTCCTCCCGCGCCGCGCGGCGTGCCTCAGATTGAAGTTACCTTCGATATTGACGCGAACGGCATTGTCCACGTATCCGCCAAAGACCTGGGCACGGGCAAAGAACAGAAGATACGCATCGAAAGCTCCAGCGGACTTTCGGACTCCGACATAGACCGTATGGTAAAAGAAGCTGAACTTCACGCCGAGGAAGACAAGCGCGAGAAGGAAAAGGCCGAAGCCCGCAACGAGGCGGACACCATGATCTACGCCACTGAGAAGAACATCAAGGACCTGGGCGACAAGGTAAGCGCCGATGACAAGGCCAAAACCGAAGAGGCTGTCGCGGAACTCAAACGCGCCCTTGAAGGCGGCGATGTCCAGACCATCAAGGACAAGACCGAAGCCCTGAAACAGGCGTCCTACAAAATAGCCGAAGAAATGTACAAGCAACAGGCCGCGCAGCAGGCGGGCCAGGGCGGCGCGGGTCCGGATGCGGGCGGCGGTTTCAACGCGGCTTCGGACGCGGGTTCCGGCGCGGAAGGCGGCAATACCAAGAACGCCGAAGACGTAGACTACGAAGTAGTGGACGACGACAAAAAGTAACATACCGGGAGCGGTTTCAAGATTGTCTTTTTGAAACCGCCTTGTAAAGAGCGGGTAATATTGTGGCAAAACGGGATTATTACGAAGTCCTGGGAATACAGAAGAACGCCTCCAAGGATGATATAAAGAAGGCTTATCGCAAACTTGCCGTCCAGTATCACCCGGACAAGAACCCGGGGAACAAAGAGGCGGAAGATAAATTCAAGGAAGCGACCGAGGCTTACGAAATCCTTTCCGACGACCAAAAGAAGTCCGCCTACGACCAGTTCGGCTTCGCCGGTGTCGAGGGGATGAACAGCGGCGGCCATGACTGGAGCGCCTTCCGGGGTTTTGAAGACATTTTCGGCGGCGGCGACTTCGGCAGCATTTTCGACACCATTTTCGGCGGCGGCTTTAGCGGCGGGGGGCGTTCGGGCCGTTCCGGAGGGCCGCGTTCCGGGGCCAATCTCCGTTACGACATAGAAATCCCGTTCAAAGACGCGGTATTCGGCACAAAAGTAGAAATTCAGTATTCCAGGAACGAAGCCTGCCAAGCCTGTAACGGCAGCGGCGCGGCCGCCGGTTCCGAAAAAAAGGTCTGCCCCACCTGCCGGGGATCGGGCCAGGTCAGGCACAGCCAGGGCTTTTTCTCGGTAGCCACGACCTGCCATAGCTGCGGCGGCGAAGGCTACATCATCGA
>JAIRSS010000070.1 GCA_031255315.1 Spirochaetaceae bacterium | reverse complement strand
TCTTTTTCTGAGAGAAAAGCAACTGGATTTTTTCAGAAAAGACGCATCCGTTTCCGCGGGGGTACGGGATGGGTATGACGGCAATAGAGCACTTTATAGAGCACTTATATGGTAAATTCTTGTATCTGCTAATTGACATCATTCCTCTCACACTTTAGTATAAATAAGTATGATAGATCATGAGTTTTTAGCCGATGCTGACTTTGAACTATATCGGACTCTTATTTATAATGAGAGCGGTATTCATTTTACCGCAACCAACCGCTCGATCTTAGAAAGCAGATTAAAGGAACGCCTGCGGGAAAAAAAGCTGGATTCGGTTAAAACCTATTTTTCCACGATTTCAAAAAACAAAGAAGAACTTAAGAGCTTTCTTGACTCCATAACCACCAATTTGACCCGTTTTTTCCGGAATCAGGCTCATTTTGATGCTTTGGAACATTTTGTTGTGCCGGAATTATTGAAAATCAAAAGGGAAAGCGCCCATACCAGCTTTAAAATTTGGAGCGCCGGCTGTTCCACCGGAGAGGAGCCGTATACCATAGCCATGCTGATGACTGATATTCTGCCTCCCCATTGGAAGTTTGAAATTGTGGCCAGTGATATAAGTCTAAAATGTCTTATGACGGCCAAAGAAGGTTTTTACGCGGACAGCCGGATTGCTGGTATTCCCGGCCTCTATCTTAAAAAGTATTTTGACAAAGTGGAAGGCGGTTATAAGGTTCACGCGGACCTTATGTCAAAAGTCAGATTTGACTATCATAATCTGAAGAACGATTCAGGGCTTAGAAATCTTGACATTGTATTCTGCCGCAACGTAATAATTTATTTTGACGACGCCGCGCAGAAGGCGGTAATAAACCGCTTTTGGAATTCTATGTCGTCTAAGTCGTTTTTGTTTATCGGCCATTCCGAATCCCTTTTCGGAATGGATACCCGGTTCGAGTTTGTCAAAACCCAGTGGGCGACGTTCTACCGGAAGTTCATATAAATTCGTATGTGTTAAGGAGCATAGAGTGGCGGATGAAATATCAGTCCTGATCGTTGATGATTCGGCGTTGATGCGCAACCTTATTGGTCACATGGTAGAATCGACTCCCGGGTTGGCGGTTGCGGATAAGGCTATGAATGGGCGGTTCGCCTTGCGGAAGATACCCCTGGTTAACCCGGATGTGATTGTTCTCGACCTTGAAATGCCGGAAATGAACGGCATTGAATTCCTTAAAGAGCGGAAAAAACAGGGTATCGCCATTCCGGTTATTATTCTTTCTTCTATTGCGCGAAAGGGGGCGGAAATTACTATGGAAGCCCTTGCTTTGGGAGCCAGCGACTTTGTTATGAAACCCCATGGATCGGTGTCGGAGGATTTGACGTCCATAAAGGACAGTCTGACCAATCTGCTCCTGGTTTATGGGGCCCAATACCGCCGCAGGCAGGGGAAGAAAGACAGCGCCCCGGTTGGGGGGATTTTGAAAAAACCGGAAAGCGTTGCGGTGGATGTGGGCGGATTTATGAAGCCGCCCCCGGCTGCCGGGCCGGTGGTTCCCCTGCGGAAACCTGGAAAGACCGAGATTATCGCTATCGGTATTTCTACCGGCGGTCCCGATGCTCTGCGGATAGTTTTTGCGAATTTGGACAAAGATTTATCCGTTCCTATAGTCGTGGTTCAGCATATGCCGCCAGGATTCACCTATGAATTCGCGAAAAGCCTTGACCGGATTTGCCCCCTTGAAGTGAAGGAGGCGGAAGAAGGCGATCTTATCCGGCCCGGCCGCATCCTTATAGCTCAGGGAAACAAACACCTTGAGGTCGAGCGGAAATCCCTCGCGTCTGTCGCCCATTTGTCGGACTCCCCGCCGGTAAGCGGCCACCGCCCGTCAGTGGATGTACTCTTCGCTTCCGTAGCGAAAACCTACAGTAATCACGCCCTGGGGGTTATTATGACCGGCATGGGCCGGGACGGAGCCGAACAGATAGGAGCTATTTGCAAGGAAGGCGGGATAACCCTGGGGCAGGATGAAAAGACCTCGGTAGTGTACGGAATGCCCCGGGTGGCCTTTGAAATGGGCCATGTACAGGAGCAGGTTTCACTGCAAAACATGGCCGGGCGGATTTGCGGCATCGCAAAAAACTCCCCGGCAGGGAGGAACTAAAGCGGGCGGTTTGGCGTTCCCGCAACGGCGCGGATACGCCAGCGTCCGTCAATTTTTTCGAATTGCGATTTCGGGAGGTGCAGGAGCCGTCCGTCTTCGCAGGTCATTGTTATCATCCCGCTTATTATATTTGCTTCATGTACCTTCCACTGTGAACCGTCATAGGTAATTTTGCACCCTTCTTGGGGGAGGGCCTTCCGCTGTTCACTGTAGAACGCGTGTTCATAGGCCAGGCAGCAAAGAAGCCGTCCGCACATACCGGATATTTTCATGGAATTGAGGGATAAATTTTGATCTTTGGCCATCTTAATAGATACGGGCTTCAGCTTATCCGAAACAGTATGGCAGCAGTAACCCCGGCCACAGACTCCAAGGCCGCCAACGACGCGGGCTTCATCCCTGACCCCTATCTGCCGCAGTTCTATGCGGGCTTTAAACACGTTTACCAGGTCCTTGACCAATTCCCGAAAATCAACGCGGGATTCCGCCGTAAAAAAGAACAGGATTTTCGGTTCCTCCAGGAGGTAATGAACCGAAACCATCTTCATTTCCAGATGATGATTCTCTATCTTTTGTTTACAGATATTGAAGGCGTCGGCCTCCAGTTTGCTGTTTGCCGCCGCCTTTGCCAGGTCTTCCTCGCTGGCCGGACGTTCTATCCTGGCGATTCCAGAATAACTCCGGCTCTCAAAATGGGGTAAGGGGCCAATGATTTGGGCAAGATCCCTGCCATACCGAGTAGGAACCAGAACCCGCCTGCCGCAATGGAGAAACTCGCCGGAGTAGGCCGCCAGAAAGGTTTCGTTAGAATAGGAGAGCCGCAGCCGGTATATCGGGGTCCCCGGCGTGAGGGGTTCACTGCTGTCCGCCGGCGTAACAATCACATCAGTCTGGGTTATCTCTTCTCCCGTATCCTCCAGGGCGGAAATATCCTCCTCGGCGTCTTCCCGGGATATATCATCATAATCATCGGTAATATTCTTCATCCTATTCCTCCCCGTCTTCAGTCGTTCATTGCTTCGGCACCCTTACTGCAATAAATCAACCAGGAGTCCGGCGATTTCATTTATCCGCGCCAAAAGTTCAAGCTGAGAGGTCTGACCCGCAAGGATTCCCGCCGCTAATTGTTCCAATTTTCGATCTACAACCTGTATCACATGAAAACTGGTACGGCCTTTTGCCGCGTCGCCTCCCCGCCGGCCTTTAAAACCGGGTTTTAAATAGTTCGGTATGCCGGTTTGCCGTTCCACAGTATACCCGTTTTCAACTATATAATGAATAAAACCCCGTACCGCCTGCTTATACCGCATGATTTCCTCTGGAAACGGATGGGTTTTCAGGGCGTCGCCGGCGCTGTGTACATTGTCCAGCAGTTTCTGGAGGGCCTCTTCCGACGCGGGTTCATCCGGTAATGGGCCGCCCGTTTCCCGGATCGTTTCTTCTAAAACATCGAAAAACTGGGGTTTTGGGGAAAGCCCCGCCGGGTTTTTTCCTTGAACCCTGTCTTTAAGGGCGTCCTTCTTTTTTGTCTCATTTAGAACAGTGCTATACGACGCGGGGTTCAGAAACAATGCATCGGAAAAATCAATTTTTGCCATAATCTTCCCCTTGCCGGGGAAAAACGGGGTTTACCATAAAAGCAGGGTTTCCACCGGCAAGAGCCGATTTTACCATGAGAGTATCCTCTGATTCACTTACCGCCTGGTTCCATTTATCATCGCTCGTGCAGACCATCACCCGCCCGTGGATCAGGCACCCTTCATCGGCTCTGATTCTCCGGGTAATGATGTCCCCCACAACCAGGGCGGTAGACAGGATGACAACCTGTTCTGTCGCCTGGATATTTCCTCGGACGACTCCCCCGATGGTGATAGAAGTTCCGGAAATGTTGCTCTTCATCCGCGCTTTTTCCCCTACCACAACCCGGCCTTTAACGGATAAATCGCCCCGTAAATTGCCGTCAACCCGGGTAAAACCGCCGGCTTCCACATCCCCATAAACGGAAGAATTGGGACCTATAATAGTATTGACTGAAAAATCATGTTTACGGTTGAATCCGGCCATAGCTTCTCAATTTAGCGTTGACGGCCGGTTCGGGCGTTCCCGCTGTTTCCAGCTAAAGTCCCGGAACGGACGTTGAGGTATTTATACGGATCAACTACATCCGAACCAATATGCACTTCATAGTGTAAATGGGGGCCCGTAGATAATCCCGTATTGCCGATATATCCGATAACCTCGCCCTGCTGAACGCGCTGGCCTCTGCTCACCCGAAAGGACAGCAGATGGGCGTACCGGGTATAAAATCCATGTTTGTGTTTAATAATGATAAAATTCCCAAAGTCTGGAGAGTATTCCACAGTAACCACCTGGCCGTCCGCTGTAGCGATGATAGGATCCCCCTGACGGTAGGTAGAAAGGTCTATTCCCTTATGAATGTAATACTGCCCGGTAAAAGGGTGCTCGTTTTGGCCGAAAAACATGGAAATATGCCCTATACCGCCTTTGATGGGCCAAACATTAGGAATCTCCGTCAACAGGGCGCTTTGGGAAGCCAGCAGCGTGCCAATCTCCTTGACCGGCTCTACAGCGGAAGCCAAATATTCTGTCAATTCACGAATATCTTCTACTTCCCGAAGGCCGCCTTCAGCGGTTTCCCGAATGTCGAAGAAGGAAGAAAGGTCGCCGGAAGCAGCGGACGAAGAGGGAACTTCCACCCCCAACGAAGAAAAAGTTCCGGAAAGGGTGGTCTGAAAACTTTTTGTCTGTCTGAGGAGAAGGGAAATTTCATCCCGCAGTTGATCCAGGCTGGCCTGGGTATTCTTCAGACGGTTATCTTTTACCGTCAATGCGCCCTGAGTACCGCTGTATGAGGTCCCATACCAAATGAACGCGCCGGCAATCCCCCCAAAAATCAAAACAACCGCTCCCAGAGAGAGAAGGGAGATATGAAACTTATAGACCTTTTTTTCCGAATGGGGGACTAGGACGATAGTATACTGCCGGGTTATCCCCTCCGCAACTGCTTTAAAAAAAGAGGCAATCCCTTTAATAACGGCGAGAAAGACTTTTTTTACCTTGAAAAGGATAAAATTTTCTACTCGTTTATATTCGTAGACCGACGCCAATGATGTACCTCTTTAATACCCGATAAATCAGGAATAACCTTGTTTAATATAAGCGTAAAATCAGAATATGTCAATGGAATCATGTACTCCCTAATTCCTCTAAACATCCGGGCCGGCGGATTGTTACACAAAGCTGTTTTTTCAGCCCCTGGGTACACCCGGTTCCAGGCTGTACCCGCGAATCTCCCGAACTTTTCGCGCGGACGTGCTGATTCCATCTGAATTTCAGTATATTTACTCTATGGGGCTGTTCCAAAACCCTAGGAGTTTGTTGCGCTTCGCGCTTAAAACCCCCAAAAATCGCCGATCAGACGATTTTTTGCCCTGCAAACTCCGTCGGACTGAAAGTCCACAGATTATGAACCCGGTTGATACGAAAAATCTGTGGTAATCTCGTGTAATTTGTGGACCGTATTCCTGCCTTTTAGCCTTTACAGGCTGCCAGGCATGCGGCGCGCAGCCAATGCGTTCTGGAACAGGCTCATATATTTAAAGAAGGAGTCGGTAATAATGACTATCAGAATGGACAAATTGATAAAATCAATTACTGTCGCGCTGGACATGGTCGAAGGCGAACTTGTAGGAGCCAGCAGCCATCACGGAAAACGAATCGCGTCTCTTTCCGCCGCTATGGGGCGGTATTTGGGGATGAACGACGCTGTTATACAGGGCCTCACCATCAGCGCCCTGCTTCACGATAACGCGCTTGCGGAGTATATCTTTTCTGAACGGCAGGGGGGAACGCATGACCCCGCCATGAAGCTGCACTGCGAACTGGGCCAAAAAAACGTGGATACCCTGCGGCTTCACGGCGATACTAAAGATTTTGTCCTGTACCATCATGAACGGGCGGACGGCGGCGGCCCGTTCAGGAAAAGGGCCGGCCAATACCCGCTGGGGGCCGAAATAATCCATATCGCGGATTCCATCGACGTAGCGAACCACCTGCAACGGCTGCCTGCGGAAAAACTCCCGGAGATCCGGAAATATATCATGGAAAACAGGGGCCAAATCTATATCGACAGCGCTGCCGATGCAATGGTGCATGTCCTGGATGAAGAAATGCTGCTTTCCCTGCGGGACGGCTGTATTGTGGAAACCGCCGAACGGTTCATCCCTTCCTGGACGATAGACATACAGGAAGACGCCATCATAAACCTTGCCGGGTTTGTTTCCCGGATCATTGATTATAAATCCGTGTTTACCGAGCGCCATTCCACCCAGATCGCCAATAAAGCCTGGCTCATGGGGGGGTATTACGGCTACGATGTGGAGCTTAGGATGCAGGTTTACCTGGCCGCCGCGTTCCACGACCTCGGCAAGCTGGCGACGCCGGTCATGATACTGGAAAAACCGGGCAGGCTGACGGATGAAGAATTCCACGTCATTCAGGATCATGTCCGCATCACCAATGAACTCCTCAAAGACATTGACGGCTTTGAGCGGATATGTGGATGGGCCGCCAACCATCATGAAAAGCTGGATGGATCGGGGTATCCTTTGGGGATGCGGGCGGATCAACTGGACTTTAATTCCCGTCTTATTGCCTGCCTTGACGTGTACCAGGCGGTAAGCGAAAAACGGCCCTACCACGCCGGACGGGATCATGCCGACGCCATGAAAATCCTCTCCCGCATGGCGGATCAGGGCTTGCTGGACGCTTCTATTGTTAAAGATATGGATGAAGCCCTGGCGGAATATTCCGGCACGGATACACCGCTTCCTCTAGGAGTTTGTTGCGCTTCTTCCGGCGGCCTCAACAGCGTATAGGCCGCGGTTTCTTACGCAGCACAAAGACGGACGCTTTCTTCCCGGAAAGCAAAATAGGAATGGCGTCCCCTATTTCGAATTTCCCCGTCCGGGCCGCCGCATCCGCTAATTCCGGGCGCCGGGCGGTCAACACCACCGCGCGGCCCCCTGGTTTGAGGAGTTCCGCGAATATTTCAACAATATCCTCATAGAACCGCTGGATGGGAATGGGGGGAACAGGGACCCGCGCCGTTGGCCCGCCGGATCGCTGCGCGGGGCCGGGGCCTTTGATATCCGTGTACAGGCCCCAGGGCGGATCGGTAATAATCGCGTCAAGGCTTTCCGGCGGCAACAGGGAGGGAAGGCTGTATACATCCGCCTGCCGGAATATACAGCGGCCTCCGGCGTCTCCGGCGAGCTTTTTCCGGGCGTATTCCACCGCGCCGCCGTCCCGGTCCGATGCGTAGAACCGGGATACAGGAAAACGCCGGAGCCGTTCAGCAGGGATTGCGCCGTAGCCGCAGAAGGGGTCGGCTGCGACGTCTCCGGGTTTTGGCCCGGAAAGCCGGCAGAGCAGGTACGCCAGGGGCGGCGGAAGCTCTCCGGGATGAAGGGTTTTCTCGAAGGAGCCGCGCCGGGTAAGCCGCTTCATGAACACGGAAAACCCCTCCCGCCGGCAGAGAAACCAGAACTCCGTATCCGGACGGCTCCGGTGGGGGGCCATGCCCGATTGAGCGGCAATGTACCGCTCCGTATCGCGGCGTACCTGTTCATCCACCGCCGCCAGAGTATTCTCCCGGGAACAGACGATCCTAAAGGACCGGATATTCTTTGTGTTCTCCGCGATAACCTGGTGAGGCCCGGACCGGCAGGCCCGGCGCATGTGGGCCTCCAGGATGGTTCCTGAGGTATTTCTTGATGAATCGTTCACCGGAGGATTTTCAATGACGCTGATAACCGCGAAAATATTGTTAAAGCAAAAGAAATTGAGTTTATCGTAGGTACAGCGGCTTGCAAAGAGGATCGCCCCGTCCAGCAGCTTTTCGATCCGTACATCAGAAAGCCGTTCCCGGACGACGGCCTCCACAACGTTCTGCATACCGGGTACAAACGAGGCGTAGTACCGGTTAAAAATCATGGCGGGCGGCGCTGTATTGAACGACGGCGATCATGGTTTGTCCTTCTCTTCCGTTTCTTTCGTTCCGGGACATGGGGGCAGATTCTCTGCTTTAGCGTCTAAACAGGGTTTCTATGGCGGAACAGGCTTTGTCCGCCAGGCAGATGATCCAGCCTTCCCGGTATACCGGGGGATGCAACAGGGTGTAGGGCCACATGTGGGTGCGTATCAGGGAGTATTCCTTGTCCGAGACCTGAAAATAGGCCCGCGCGTTTTCCGCCGCGGTTACCGGATGGGTCCAGCCGTGCAGGGACCACATCTTCTCCGGCACATGCCAATCATACAGGAAAAAGTCGTGCAGCAAGGCCGACCGGACCAGGCTCCGCAGGTCCAGGCCCTGCGTACCCTCAGCCATACTGAAACTCATCCGGGCCACCGAAAGACTATGGGCGTACACGGAGATGCTGCCGTGCTGCATAAAGCGCCGGCATTGGGCAAACACCTCGCTTTCAAGAATGTCCCGGGCGAAGCGGTCAAAGAGAGCGGCGTCTTTCATTCCAGGCCAACAGTTTTATTCGGAATCCCGGCGCGGTAATTTCTGATGTACTTGCGGGCGGTAAACGCCACATCCAGCGTAAAGACGAATGCCAAAACCGCGTCAATTTTTATCAGCAGGGCCTGTCCAATAACTGAGGTAATCCACAGGGAAACATCCCAGTAAAAATACACCACACCCGCAGCTACAAGGCCGAAGAAGAGCGAGGTCGTAAGGGCCACCCGGCGTTTATAATTGCAGGACTGGGTAAAAGGATACTCGTCATAATCCCAGCCCCGGACATGAAACACATTTTCCAAAAAGAGCGCGGCCAGGTATTCCACGAGGGTGCAAAGCGCCGCCCCTACCGCAAATACCGCCGGCGGATAGGCCTTGAAGGGCGAAAGCAGCCCATACACTACAAAGGCCCCCAGTCCATGCACCGGGACCCACGGCCCGGTAAACACTCCCTTGTTCACCAGACGCCCGCGCACAAGGGACTCCATGATCGTTTCCCCAACCCAGCCGCTAAAAGCGAAGAAGAAGAAAGAAAAGACGCTCTGTTCCATCGTAATGTGCAGAAGATCAGGCATAGGACAAAACCTCAGGGGGCGGTACGTCCGCCGGGGCGAATACGTGGGCGGCGCGGGCGTTCATAATGAGCATTTGCAGACGATTCTCTATATTGGCAAAACTCGTATCCGGGTCGTAATCCAGGGGCAGCACCTGTATCTCCGGGTGTTCCGCCTTAATACGCTTGATAAGCCCCCGCCCGCATACATGGTTGGGAAGGCAGCCAAAGGGTTGCAGGATGACAAAGGAACGTATGCCCCGAGCCGCGTGGTGAAGCAGGTCCGCCGCCATAATGAAGCCCTCCCCGGACTGGATAGACCTGTGGATAATAGCATCGCTCAGGTCCGCCATCTGGGGAAGCCGCAGGGCCGGTTCAAACAGGGGATGAACGGCGGCGATCTTTTCGATAATGTCCAGGGCAATATCCGAGTACGCTTCTCCCCCAAAGGCGTAGAGAAGCTCCCCCCAGGCATGGCGCACCTTAAAGTCCTTTACCTCGGAAATCGTATGAAAGAGCATCAGATTGCGGTAAATATCGAACATACGGGGCAGAACCACTTCCATTTGATGCTGTTCCAGGTAGATTTCTATGTGAAAGTTGGAACCCGGATGAAACGTTAAAAGGTATTCGCCGGTGATAAAGACCCGATGTTTGCGGACGCTCCGGTCGTACCGGACCGCGCAAAGGCGGGACACGGCTTTTTTATAGGCGTCCAGCGCGCCAAGCATCCCTCGGCGCTCCAGGGCCGCGCAGATTGCGTCAACGCCTTCCATCACCACGCGGTCGGTTTCTCCGGAAACCGTTTCGTAGGGGCGTATCTTCCGGCGCAGGTCCTCGAGTACGTCTACCATCATCAAACACCAGGAAATCCGGGCGTAGGTGAGTTTGCTGAACCGGAAGGCCGGATGCATATTCTTGGCGTCAAGAAAATCCGTAGAAAGGATCGGCACGTCAGGGTACCCGGCTTCATCCAGGGCGCTTCTGGTCAGGGCCATATAATTAACCAGTCGGCAATCGCAGAGCGTCTTGCCCGTACCCACCACGACTTGGGCGGGATCGTAGCGCCCGCTTTTCAGCGCGGCAATCGCCTCGCCGATGACCATTTGGGCGGGAAAACACGAGTCGTTATGGACGTAACGTTTGCCGTACCGCATAGCCGTCTTACCGCCCAGGGGCAGGGGCTCGGCCTTAAGCCCTTCCTGTCTCAGCGCGGCGCTGATAATCCTGCAAAACCCCTGGGTTACATTGGGTACCAGCACGGTTTTATGGGGCGTTTCCCTTTTGGTAAATTTTACCGGATAGGGGTCCGGCAGCGACTGCGGGGCCGCAAGCCCTTCTTCCTGCCGCTTCTTCCGCCGGATCTGCACGGTTTCGATAAAAGAGCGCACCCTGATTCGCAGGGGGCCTGCGACATCGCTTTCATCCAGCTTCAGGATCAGGGGGGATTTTCCGGAAATGGACTGCAAAATCCGGCTGACTTCATCGGTATACAAAGCGTCATGGCCGCAGCCGAAGCTGAAAATCTCCACGTACTCCAGGGCCGGATGCTCCGCCGTAATGATCGCGCCGGCCAGCAGCCGGGCGTGGTTGTTATTGGTGATGTCCAGGCGGGTCTTGGTCAGATCAACATCCTGCACTCCCGGCAGCGCGTCCACGGTTATAACCGGAATCCCCATGCCGGTAAAGTAGCGGGACAACTGATGATTCACCAGGGTGTCAAACTGATAATGCCGCCCCGCCAGAACCACCGCGAATTGCCCGGTCTGTTCCACCTGGGCGATAATCCGCGCGCCTTCGCGAATCAGGGCGGCGTTGAACTTCGCCAGTGCCGCGTCTCCCTGGGCAATGGCCTGACGGCACAGCGCCTGGGGAATGCCGAAGGTCTCCTCCATATACCTACAGAGCTGGATGTTGCGGTCCCGCTTTTTGAACCAGTGAAACACCGGCGTATCCAACGGGATGCTCCAGCGCCGCACGGGGTCTTCCGAGTATTTTACCACCAGAGGATAGCCCTTCAGCACCGGACAGGTATACGTGCTTTGAGGTTCCGGGTTGTCCGAGGGGAGGCGGCAGAAAAGCGGCAGGAACACCCGGTCTACCCCGGCTTCCGCCAGGTCGTGCAGGTGGCCGTGGACCAGCTTTGCCGGGAAACACACCGTATCCGAGGCGACAAACGGCAGGCCGGTCTCAAAGAGCTTGCGGGAACTGGGGCGGGAAATCTTCGTTTTGAAGCCCAGTGCCTGAAAAAAGGCGGTAAAAAAGGGCATGGTGCGCCAGAAGTCCAGGACACGGGGCAGCCCAATCGTACAGTCCTGTTCGGCCAGAACCTTAACCGGATAATCCTTAAAGAGCAGGGTTTCCCGCAGAACCGTCATATCGGGAACAGCCTCCATGCGGGCGCTTACCTGCTTTACCTGTTCCCGCAGGGCCGGGTCTTTCGGGTCTCCCAGAATTTCGCCCCGCTCACAGCGGTTGCCCGTAACCCAGGACGTGCCGTTGGAAAACCGCACCAGAACACGGCTGCAATTATTCCCGCAAAAGGGGCAGACCACGTTGGATTCCTGGGTATAGTCAAACCGTTCCAGCACGTCAAAGCCGATGAAGCGCGTTCTGTCCGGCGGGCCGTGGGGAGAAGTAAAGCCGTTTGCCGCGATTTCCCGCTTGGTCAGCAGGGCGATGCCGACAGCGCCCATCTCCCCCGGATAGGGGGCGCGGACTACCTGTTTGCCCAGGTACTGCTCCAGCGCCCGCAGAACCGCGTCGTTCTTGAACGTACCCCCCTGAACCACGATGCAGTCGCCCAGAACGGCGAAGTTGGAAATCCGCACCACCTTGGTAAACACGTTTTCGATGATGGAACGGCACAGGCCCGCCATGATGTCTTCCGGCTGCTTGCCGTTCTTCTGCTCCGTGATGACCATGCTGTTCATAAACACCGTACAGCGGCTGCCCAGTTCCGCAGGGTGGGCCGCGGAGAACGCGGCTTCGGAGATACGCTCCAGGGGAATATTCAGGTTCCGGGCAAAGTTCTCCAGAAACGAACCGCAGCCCGAAGAGCATGCCTCGTTGACGGTGATATTCGTTACAACGCCCTGGGAAATATTGATGGCCTTCATGTCCTGCCCGCCAATATCCAGAACGAAACTCACCTGGGGCGCATACTTTTGCGCGGCCGCGGCGTGGGCGACCGTTTCTACCGTATGGTAATCCGCGCCAAAAGCCTTATCAAAGAGCAGTTCTCCATACCCGGTGGTTCCCAGCGCCGCAATCTCCAGAGGCGTACCCGCCTCATCGTATTTCCGCTTGAGATCCAGCAGGGCCTTTTGAATGACCCGCAGGGGATCGCCCTGATTGTGGGCGTAGAACCTGTCCACGATCCG
>JAIRSS010000064.1 GCA_031255315.1 Spirochaetaceae bacterium | reverse complement strand
GCCCGTAACGTCCATTGACTTTACCGATCCTACCGAAGGCATTCCCGCCTTCCTGTCCATTGTGATGATGCCCTTCGCCTACAGCATTGCCGAAGGTATTGTGTACGGCGTACTTTCCTTTGTAATTCTTAAAGTGGCAACCAGGAAATTCAACGATATTACCCCGGTAACCTGGGTGCTGTTCGCCGTCTTTCTGCTGCGGTTCTTGTTTAAATAAACGTAAGAGTTCGACGGGAACAGAGCGCGCCATCTGGTCTGGACGCCGCGAAGGATCAGGCGTACAGCGGTACCCTATGCCCCAGCGCAGCCCGGGTCAGTAGGCCGCTGGGCGGCGCAATCCAGACGAACGATGCTTCACAGGGATTGCTTCGCCCGGCCATTTGCCGTACGCCCGCATGACGGAATAGTGAACATGCGTTTTCTTCCCGTCGAACTCACGTTAAAGAAGGGTTGGTGCGCGGGTTCTTGCTCTTTGACCGTCCCGGCAGCCGCGGACCCGCCGGGGCGGTTGGTTTTTGGTACTGCCGCGAATCTTTGCGGGATAAATCACAGCGCCAGACAGTCCCGCTGTACACTGCCGGCGATGACGCTGTGAAGGAAGGGGCGGAAGTCCGTGTACAGTAATCTTTCCAGGTTTTTTGCCGCGGAAACATCCGGTTTATGTTCAATTTGATTGAAAAAGAGAATTTTTTTACCCGTGGCGGCGGTAAAAAGACTTTTTTCCGTTCCCCCTCCGGCGATTACCTTTACCAGGTGTTCGATTTGCAGCGCGTCCCCGATGAGCGCTCCGGTAAGGGCGCAGAACAGGGGAAGCCGGTGAATGAGTTCCGCCGACACCGGCTTTCCCAGCGGCCAGAGGGGCATGACCCCTACCGTAACCGTCGTAAAGGGGGGAATCACCGGTTCATACTCCGCCCAGGCTTTCAGCGGCAGCCCGCGGGAACCGTCGCCTTCGACAAGGACCAGATCGTATGAGGCGACGCGTTCCGCAAGCTCCTCAATCGGAAGGGCTTCGAGTTTACCCATGGTTTGATTAAACCTGCCCGCGACGGTAACGCCGGACGATGCTTCCTCCGGCGCCGGCGGAAATATTTTTGTGGTGGTGGTGATAAGCACGCGGAGCGGCTTTGCCGCAAAATACCGCGCCAAACGCCAAATAAGGGAGGTCTTTCCCCCTGAGCCGATGACGGTAACCACCACAGGGCCGGTGCTTCCGCCGCCGTCCCCGAAGAGTTCCCGGTCGAACCGCCCGCTTAAGGATTCCATAGAACAAACCGCTCCTTATCCCCCCGCAGGATTGTACGCTGGTATACGCCTTTGACGCTCTGGCCCAACAGCGCCGCTGTTTTTTCAGCGTCTTCAGGATTTACCCGCAGGGCTATACCGCAGGCCGGCCCCAGGCTGGACGGAACGGGCATCACCTTCACCTCAACGCCCGCGACATGGAGCGTCCGTTCCCCCATAATCGCGCCGTGGGCGGTATGAAAAATAAAAATGACTTCCCCGGTCGGTTCATTATTCATGTTTTACAGGTTGATGAGCCTTCCCGCTTCTCCCATTGCCGTAACAATGGCGTACATGTTCGTTACGGTTCCTATGGCGAGCTTTTCCTTTAACCCGTAAAAATCCAGGCAGGTTCCGCAGCTTGAAATCGTTGTTCCCCGGGACTCCAGTTTTTGGAGATCCGCAATGGCGGCGGAACCCTGGGTCGTGAGGTTTACCCCGGAATTGAAGAAGAGCAGGGTTTCAGGCGGGGTATCCAGTTCCGTAAGGGAATAGATGAACGCTTTGATGAGGACGGCGCCCAGCTCATCGCTGCCCTGGCCCATAGTGTTCTTGCCTATGGCCACTACAAGGCCGCCGCTCCCCCCGGGGGAAGAGGTTGCGGGCGCGGGGCCCGCCGCGGGGGTATTGATTATGGTTACCAGGATGTTCCCGTCTTCTTGTTTTTCAAAAGAAGACGGACAGCCCAGGCCCCCGGCCATCTTCTCCAGGTTTTGGCGGCTGATGTCGTTATCCACCAGAATCCGCACCGCTTCACCGGCGGGAGCCTTCCGCAGGGCTTTCCGCGCTTCAATCACCGGAATGGGGCAGGGTTTGCCAAGTACGTTAATACTATCCATCATACTCTCTCCTTCTACTCGTATTTATATCGTATGTATTCCATATTATACGTATTTTGAAGGTCTCCCGCGTCTGAAAGAACCGCGGCGCAACAGGCCGCGAGGCTCCTAGGCCACTACTACCGCGGCGTCTTCCCGTTCAATAACTTCCCCAATAATCGCCGCCCCGGGATCGTCCTTCCGTATCGCGTCGCAGAGTTCCTGCGCCGCTTCCGGGGCGACCGCGATGAGCAAGCCCCCTGACGTCTGGGGGTCAAAGACAATCTCTTGCAACGCCGGGCTCAGGGCGGAAACATCGGCCCTTCCACTCATATAATTACGGTTTCTCTGCCCCGCGGCCGTGGCAAAGAAGCTCTCCGCGAAACCCGCCGCCCCGGGAAGCAGGGGCAGGGAAGCGCCGTCTAGAGCCATCGTATAGGCCCCGCCGGCCATCTCCGAAGCGTGGACCGCCAGGCCGAATCCGGTAATATCAGTACAGGCGTGTACGGGAGCGCGGTCAGGGGAAACGCGCTGCGGGCTGTTGAGGGCGGTCATCTTTTCCGCCGCCCGCCGGTTAAGGCGCTCCATGGAATCCACCGCGGCGGCGACAACCGCCTCATCCGCCTCGCCGGCGCGATACGCCGCCATGACCAAGCCCGCGCCCAGCGGTTTGGTGAGGATGAGGGCGTCCCCTGCTTTACAGGTATCGTTGCGGAGTATCCGCCGGGGGTTAATGACGCCTGTAACCGCCAGGCCGTACTTTGGCTCGTGATCAAAGATAGAGTGTCCCCCGGCGATCACCATGTCCGCCTCCAGCGCTTTGGCAGCCCCTCCGGCGAGAATATCGATAAGAATGGAGCGATCCAGTTTTTCAGGGAAACAGCTCAGGTTAAGGGCGAACAGGGGTTTACCGCCCATAGCGTAAATATCGCTGAGGGCGTTGGCCGCGGCGATTTTACCGAAACAGAAGGGATCGTTTACCATGGGGGAAAAGAAGTCCACCGTAGAAACCAGCGCGCGCTCGTCGTCAATGCGGTATACGGCGGCGTCGTCCCTGCCGCCGAAACCGACGAGGAGCGCCGGGTCCTGTTTCACTTCCAGTACAGCAAGGATACCCGCTAATTCTCCGGGGCCCAGTTTGGCGCCGCAGCCGCCGGAGGTACAATTGGAGAGCAAATTGGGGAGGGGCTTCTGATTCATGCAAAGAGTATACTATACCTAGTGCCGGGCGGCAAGGTTTGTACTATTTTGCGCGATAATTCTCAACCCGGGAATCATCCGGCTGACTAAAATCCCGCGGAAAAAACGAAAGATTTCTCTAAAGACCCGTTTTTAAGGACCGATATTAAAGATGAAACTGGATGGAATCATGCGCCCGTTGGGCCTCCGTGGTTTTGTTCAGGGAGGGGCGATATATCCAGAACGGTAGTTTCGGGATTGTTCGTTTCCTCTTGATCTTTTCGGATGTGGAAGGGTCAAGAGCAAAAGGCATAAAATTTAAAATAGGTTTTTCCACAGGAAAAACCTTCTGGCATGGATGCCGCAACGCCGAATGCTGTAGAGAGCAGCGGCGCGTTGAAAGTGCCAAAGGAGTGAAGAGTATGGTTATTAATCACAACTTGAGCGCAATGTTCGCTGAGAGGTCTCTCAAGGTTACTCAGTCCTATATGGATAAGAGCATAGAGAAACTATCAAGCGGATTGCGTATCAACCGGGCCGGTGATGACGCTTCGGGACTTGCTGTTTCCGAGAAGATGCGAAGCCAGATTCGCGGATTGAATCAGGCGTCCCAGAACGCGCAGAACGGCATTTCGTTCCTTCAGACCACGGAAGGCTATCTTCAGGAATCGGAAGATATTGTTCAGCGCCTGCGGGAGCTGGCGATTCAGTCTTCGAACGGTATTAATACCGCGGAAGACCGGATGTACATCCAGATTGAAGTTTCAGCATTGATTGATGAAATTGATCGGATTGCCTCGCACGCTCAGTTCAACGGAATGAATCTTCTTACCGGAAGGTTTGGCCGGGCTAGCGGTGAAAATGTAGCAACCGCTTCTATGTGGCTCCATATCGGCGCCAATATGGATCAACGGGAACAGGTGTTTATCGGTACCATGACCGCTATGGGCCTTGGACTGCGTAATATTGGCAATGACGCTATTCTTTCTCTGTCCGAACCGGACAGCGCCAACCGCGCTATTGGAACTCTTGATGAGGCGCTTAAGCGGCTCAACAAGCAGAGGGCTGATATTGGCGCCTACCAGAACCGGATGGAACATGCGATTCGCGGTATTGATATTGGGGCTGAAAATTTGCAAGCCGCGGAGTCTCGCATACGGGATACCAATATGGCGAACGAGATGGTTACGCATACCAAGAATCAGATTCTCAGCCAGGCGGGTAATGCGATGTTGGCCCAGGCGAACCAGAGGGGACAATCGGTTCTTCAGCTCCTTCAATAAGGGGCGGTAGTCTAAGGTAAGGAATTTACGGGGTGTTTCTCCGTAAATTCCTGACTTAGAGGTCGTTACCCCTTTAAAGGGTGTCTGGAAGGCGCCGTTCCGGCTGAGGCTGGAACGGCGTTTTTTTTAGTTTTTCCATCCCTCCGGGTAAAGGATGATCCGTGCGGGCCCCTCCGGCAGGATTCGACGGCAGAGATCCTGGATTTCCGCCGGGGTGATGGCGGCGTACAGGCCGGGGCGTTTATCCAACTGGCTCAGGGGCAGGCCCAGGGTAACCGCAAGGCTTCCATAGTTCCGGGCTATGTACGAGTTGTTCTGCATGGATACTTCCCAGCTCTTTCTGAGGGCTTCCGTAGCTCGCGCGAAGGTTTCGGCGTTGATGGTTCCCTCGGCGATACGCTCAAGCTGCCTGATGACCGCATCGCTTAGTTCCACCGCCCGGCGGGGATCGCTGGCGAAGTAGCAGCTCAACGTGAGCTCGCCCTCTGGCGGCAGGGAAGAGAGGGAAGCCTGCGCGGAAATGCTGTATACCCCTCCCAGCTTTTCCCGTATCTCTTCCATCAGGATAATGTCCAAGTATTCGGTTAAAGCCAATGCCGCCGCTCGCTGGCGTTCGTCGTATTGTTCGTTCAGGAACCAGCCCATGAATACAAGGCTTTTTTCTTCTTTCCCCTTGTAAATCGTCTTTTCGGTTTTGCCCGGACGCTGAATCTTCGGGTCCGTCCACGTATTCATGCGTACTTCCGTCCGGGGAATGGCGGCAAGATACGTTTCCACATAGTCCCGGATGACGGGGATGTCCACGTTGCCGGTAAACACGAAGGTGTAGTCCTGGGGGCCGAGCCCCTGTTGCACGAACTCCAGTGCCGCCTGCGGGCGTATCCTTTCCAGGTCTGCCCGTTCCACCGGACGGCTAAACCGGTTGTTCCCGGCGGTAATCCGGCTTATTTCATCACTAAAGACCGAGTCGGGGTTTTCGTCCCTTTGGGCCAGGATAGTCCGGTACTGGTCTATCATGGCCGCTACCGCGCCGGGATCAAACCGCGGCTGGGTAAACCCGATGTAGAGGAGTTCGAACAGGGTCTTGAGGTCCCCGGCGGCGGCGTATCCCTCAAAACCCCGGTGGAACAAACCGGTCCAGTAGGCGATGGAAACCTGCTTGTCCGCCAGTTTTTGGAGGAGTTCCATCCGTGAATAGGGGCCCATCCCGGAAACATTCATCATTTCCGCCGCGAAATTTACAGACGCTTCCTCCGATTCCGGCGCGCCGGTAACGCCTCCACGGGCTATGGCGTAAAGGATGATCTCGCTGCGCTTGTTGTTTGTCTCTTTAAGGATAACCTGAGCGCCGTTGCTCAGTTCCCAATGGACGGCGCCGGTTTCGGCGTCCCTCCTTTCGTCAATGATATATCCAGCGTCAGGGGCTTTGTCCAATAACTCAGTACTAACAGGCGTTTCTTTGGGCCGGGGAATGCGCTCCCTACGGCTTGCCCTAAGGATGCCCTGAATCTCCGCTGGATTCGGAAGATTTGCCGTCTCGGACTCGGGGGCGGTCAGGAACAAGGTAATGTCGTTGGAAGCAAAGTAATTTTTTGCGGCCCTCTGTATCTCCCTGGCGTTTATACCGGGAAGCATCCTGGTAACCGCGTCCAATTCCCATTCAACATCCGATACATTTTGATTCTGTAAGAAATGCGCGACAAAGGATTCTATAAAGCTGTTTGACTGCTGCCGGTCTTTCTCCGAAACCTGCTGCATAAAGTTCGAAACAAGGCTGCGCTTTGCCCGATCTATTTCCCCGGCGGTAAATCCGTAGCGGCTTATGGACTCTTTCTCCCGCAGAATCGCCGCGAGGGTTTCCCGGGCGGCCCCGGACTTGGCGATTGCCGAAAGCACATAGAAGCGGGATTCCCGCCCATAGCGGGCCTCCCAGCCTCCCGCGGCGATATAGGGGGTCTCCGGCTTGGAAGCGGCTTCTTCTATTCTAAGGGTGATTATCTGGTCGATAAGGGCGTTGATAAGCCCCTGGCGGTAAAACGCTAAGTCTCTCGTTCGCGGCTGGGGATCCTCACGATAATAGATGTCGATCCGGGGATAGGGATATTCGGGATCGGTGATGATTTCTATTTTAAGGCTGTCTTTTTTTGGTTTTGGAAGCTCATAAACCGGACGGTTGATGGGAGCGTCGGGAACAGGCGCGGTAAAGTGAGCGGCCAATTCCGCCTCCAGCACGGCTCCGTCAAAGTCCCCCACCAGGACGACCGCCATGTTATCGGTCCGGTACCAGGTTTTGTAGAAATTTTCCAGCCGGGATGCCGGGGCGTTCTGGATGATCGCCGGCAATCCTATAGGGAGCCGCTCCGCATAGGGCGACCCTCGAAACAAAACGGGCAGCATTTTCTGAAGAATCCGTTCTCCGGCCCCCAGGCTAGAACGGTATTCTTCCAATATGACCGCTCGTTCACTGTCAACCTCTTCCGGCGTAAAGGTAACCCCATAGGACCAGTCGTCAAGCACCGCCAGGGTTCTTGCCGGGATACGTTTAATCCCGTCTTCCCCGGTTTCCACCGGCGCTTCAATGCTGAAAACAGTCTCGTCAAAGGATGTATACGCATTTACATCAGGACCAAACCGCATTCCAAGAGAACGGAGGTAATCAAGCAGTTCCTGTTGCGGGAAACGCCGGGTCCCGTTAAAGGCCATGTGTTCCGTAAAATGGGCAAGCCCCCGTTCTTCCTCAGTTTCCAGTACCGAACCGGCGTTTACCGCCAGAGCCAGTAAGGCCCGGTTTTCAGGCCGCTCATTCTCCAGGATATAGTACCGCAGGCCGTTGGGCAGCGTTCCCGTCCGGGCTTCCGTCATAAAGGGGACCGGATCGGCGGCCTGTCCCAGCCCGCCGTAGGGATCGGCCTTGCCGGGCATCCCGCCTGAGGTGCAGGCAGTGAACCCGAGCGTTCCGCAAATCAGACAGACGGTCAGAAACAAGCGTCCGCCCGCATACAAACGGGCTTTTTGCCGCGCCCGGATACGTTGAAATAAATAGAATGCATTTATCATACAATAAAGTATACTGTTTTAGGGAGCTTATACCAACGGGAAATTTCGGTTCCACAGGAGACGCCGGATTCAACCGGTAACGGGACGGCAAAAGTTCCCTAAGACGGCGGGATATTTCCGGTTTGGCGCCGGCGAAGAGCGCGCCGCCCTCGCTGAAGCGTATCGCTTCCTGCGCCCGTGGTATAACTACGGGACGCCTTCAATTCGTCCGGCTGCCAAGGAAAAACAGGCGGACGGGCTGCTCTTGAAACTAAACCAGAAAAAACCGTATGGTGAAAAAACCTTCTGTCAGGAAGATGGCTGAGTCTCCGCGTCCGTATCCCGGCTGATTTTTGTTTTTGGCCGGCCGTCTCTTTTCGACGAGATTAATGAGCGTGAGTTCGAAGGGAACAACGCGGGCTGCGGACACTCCAAACGGGCGCGGATGCCTTCACCGGATTACGTCGCCCGGTAATGTGCCATACGCGCCCATATGACGGTGTTGAACAGGAGTTTCCCTTCCGTCGAACTCACGGTAACGAGGTATCTATGTACGAATATGATTGCTGGTTCCAAAAATACGGGGAAAATTCCCCGGAATTGCCTGCGGAACCGTCCTCTCGCAGCGCTGATTCCCTGTCCCGCTTTTTCAGTACCGGAGAAGGCGAGGTTTTTAACAACGCGGTTTCCGAGTACCGCTTTTTGCTGAAAAAATGCTGGAACATCGACGCTGAGGCGGCGGGCGAACCATCCGCGGCGGGAGTGATCCTGGAGATTATCCCGCCGGAACTTCCATGTAACCCGCCGCTTCCGCCGGAGGGGTTTTCCATCAGGACCGGCGCGGATCAACAGACCGTCATTGCCGGGGCGGATGAACGGGGCCTGCTCTACGGCGTATACCGCTTCTTCGCGCTCCTTGCCCAGGGCGCGCTGAAAGATGGAGACGAAATCACCGGGGCCCCGGCGGCGGGCCTGCGGATGCTCAACCACTGGGACAACCTGGACGGCAGCATAGAACGGGGGTACGCGGGCCCCTCGTTCTTCTTCCGGGACAACCGTATCGAATACGACCGGGAACGCGTTACCGCGTACGCCCGCCTTGCCGCTTCGACGGGTCTAAACCGTATTTCCATCAACAACGTCAATGTACGCCAGGCGGCGAAGCTGCTTATCACCGAAGAATACCTGCCGGCCCTGGCGGACCTCGCCGCCCTGTTCCGGCCATTCGGGATACGGCTGATCCTGGCCGTCAATTTCGCCTCGCCTGTGGGCCTGGGCGCCCTTGATACGGCGGATCCCCTGGACCCGGCGGTGGCGGACTGGTGGAAGGAACGGGCCGCCCTCATATACCGGTATATTCCCGATTTGGCGGGATTCATCGTTAAAGCGGATTCCGAAGGCGAAAGCGGCCCCTTCCAGTACGGGCGGACCCACGCTGACGGGGCCAACATGCTTGCGGCGGCCCTTGAGCCTTATGGCGGGGAAGTGGTGTGGCGCTGCTTTGTATACCACTGCCGGCAGGACTGGCGGGATCATTCCATTGACCGGGCCCGGGCCGCCTACGATAATTTTATACCCCTGGATGGGCAATTCGCCGGCAACGTCATTTTGCAGGCCAAGTACGGCCCTCTGGACTTTCAGGTACTGGAGCCGGTCATGCCGCTTTTCGGCGCGCTGAAGAAAACCCGGTATGTCATGGAGCTTCAAATTACCCAGGAATACACGGGCCAGCAAATCGACCTCTGCTTCCTGCCCTGGCTGTGGGAACGGATTATGAACTTCGACACCGGCTATGGTCCCGGGGGCCGCGTCAGGGAACTGGCGGGGAACCGCATGGAAGGATTCGCCGCGGTAGCCAACGTGGGCCGGGATCTCAACTGGACGGGGCATACCCTTGCCCAGGCGAACTTTTTCGGCTTTGGCCGCGTGGCCTGGAACCCCGCCGTTACCGCCGCTGAAATCGCCCGTGAGTGGAGCGCCCTCAGCTTTGGGCCGGGGAAAACCGCCGAAACCATAGCCGGCATCCTCCTCGCGTCTTATTCAGCCTACGAAAAGTACAACGCCCCCTTCGGCGTCTGTTTTATGGTAACTCCGGCAGCGCATTACGGACCGAATATTGAAGGCTACGAGTTTTCCTCATGGGGAGTTTATCACCGGGCCGACCGGAACGCGGTCGGCATAGACCGGACTGCCGCGGGGACCGGATACGCCGGCCTCTACGCCCCCCAAAACGCGGCGGTTTTTAACGATCCTGCTTCCTGTCCTGAAAACCTCATCCTGTTTTTTCACCGCCTGCGGTACGACTACATCATGAAAAACGGCGAGACGCTGCTGCAAAACATCTACGACGCGCATTTTGAAGGCTTCGATGAGGTGAACGCTATGATTGAAGCCTGGACGGGGCTTAAAGGAGAACTTGCCGAAGGGGTATACGGTTCCGTGCTTGCCCGGTTTGAACGCCAGCGGGACAACGCCCGTGAGTGGCGGGATCAGATCAATACCTACTTTTACCGCAAAACCGGCATAGCCGACAAACGGGGCAGGACCATATACGAATAGGCCGGCTGGCGGATACGGAATGGAGGAGCGCCGCTTTACGCCGTACTATTCAAAGGTATGCGGAAACGCTTCGTCCGAAAAGAACCCTTGCCGTCCGGAGCATTATATCCGCAGCCGTTCGGCGTGGTGGTAGGCTTCGCGCCGCAGATCCTTGACGGACTCATCGTTCAGATAGTCGTCAAACGGCATCCTTCGGTCTATATACGCGCTGCCGCCGCCGGGAGGAAGAATCTCGATGACGCGGTTGGCTATGGAATTGACGAACTCATGGTCGTGGGAGTTGAACAGGATGACTCCGGGGAACGCGATAAGGCCGTCGTTAAGGGCGGTGATAGCTTCCAGGTCCAGATGGTTGGTCGGCTCGTCCAGAATGAGGACGTTGGCGCCGGAAAGCATCATCCTGGCCAGCATACACCGCACCTTCTCTCCTCCGGAGAGGACGTTGACGGGCTTGAGGGCCTCGTCCCCGGAAAAGAGCATCCGTCCCAGGAAGCTCCGCACATAGGTTTCGTCCTGATCCGGGGAGTATTGCCTGAGCCAGTCGGTAATGGACAAGCCGGAATGAAAGAACGCGCTGTTCTCCCGCGGGAAGTAGGAGAAGGAGATGGTTTGACCCCAATAATAGTCTCCGGCGGCGGAGGTTTCCCCGGCGATAATATCGAAAAGGGCCGATTTTGAAGGATGTTCGGCGCCGACAAAGGCGATTTTATCGTGTTTATTTACTATTAACGAAAAATCCCGGAGCAGTTCCGTTCCTTCAGCCGCGCATCCCAGTTTCTCAATGCGAAGCACATTGTTGCCGATTTCCCGGAGGGGTTTAAAGCCGACGTAGGGGAATTTCCGGCTGGTAGCGGCTACTCCGTTCAGGTCCAGCTTTTCCAGGACCTTCTTGCGGCTCGTGGCCTGCCGGCTTTTCGACGCGTTAGAGGCGAACCGCTGGATGAATTCTTTAAGTTCCCTGGCCTTTTCTTCCCGTTTTTTCAGCTGATCCCGCGCCTGCTTCTGGAGCATCTGGCTCATCTGGTACCAAAAATCGTAGTTTCCTGAATACAGGGTGATTTTCCCATAATCAATGTCGCAGATGTGCGTGCAAACCGCGTTGAGGAAATGCCGGTCATGGGATACCACGATTACGGTGTTGGGAAAGTCTATGAGGAAGTCCTCAAGCCAGGCGATGGATTCCAGGTCCAGGCCGTTGGTAGGTTCGTCCAGAAGGAGGATGTCCGGGTTGCCGAAAAGGGCCTGGGCCAAAAGGACCCGTACTTTCTTGGGTTCTTCCAACTCGGACATCAGCTTATTATGGTCTTCCTCGTCAATGCCCAGGCCGGAAAGAAGCTGCCCCGTCTGAGATTCCGCTTCCCAGCCTCCCAGATCCGCGAAGTCCGCTTCCAATTCGCTGGCTTTCATGCCGTCTTCTTCAGAGAAATCTTCCTTTGCGTAGATCGTCTCCCGTTCTTTTTGGATTTCGTAAAGTTTGGGGAACCCCATGATCACAGTTTCCATGACCGGAAATTCCTCAAAAGCGAAGTGATCCTGCCGGAGGACCGCGATACGTTCCCCGGTGGTAACGGAGATTTCGCCCTTGTCATGTTCGGCTTCGCCGGACAGTATCTTGAGGAAGGTCGATTTCCCCGCTCCATTGGCGCCAATTATGCCGTAACAGTTGCCGGGAGTAAATTTAACATTAGCATCTTTGAAGAGGGTCCGCTCTCCATAACTGAGGCTTACATCGGTAACGGTAATCACGAACTATTCCTTTTGTTTTTTGGGTTTGAAGATTCCTAAAAGCCGGTTTAAGAGGCTCTGGTTTTGCGCGGCGCCCGTCCTGACCGCGGGCTGGCCGGTTCCGGTTTTTTTGTTTTCCTGTTCCGCCGCCCCGGACGGGAGGCTTTCCACCGGGGGTTTACTTCCCCCGCCGGACGTACCGCCTCTCTGTCTGGGGGAACCGCTGTTTTTTCCCCGCTCCAAAGGCGGCTTCCCCGCCGTCCGCTTGCCGGCGTCCCGCCTCTTTCGAGAAGAACCGCCGGGGGACTTTTCCCGGCCCCGGTTTCCATGTTCATCCGGGCCTTCGGCTTTCTGTTTGACGGGGGCGTCTCCCGCCCCAGCCGGATTAGCGGTTGTGTCGTATTTCTGTTTGTAATACGCCATCCGCTCCTCAAAGGGAAGGGTGGAAATATCCGGCTCCGGCCCGTTTTTTCCGCGGCGCTGACGGGAAGCTCTCCGTTCAGTGCGGACGGACGCGTTTTCGGCGCTCCGGCTGGAGCTGTGTTCCCGGTTTCTGCCGGAACGCCGCCGCGCTTCGCCGCCTGAGCGTCCGCCGTTCCGGTCCCGGGACGAATTCCGCTCGCCATCGTAGGTTTCAGTTTTGATTCGCATACCCGCGCTCTTATCCTCTCCAAAAAGTTCCGCCGTTGCGATTTCGGAAGGAATCTTCTTTCCGAGATACCGCTCTATGGCGGGAAGTTCATATACATCCTGCTCGCTTGCCAGGGTGACGGCCTTGCCGGTTTTACCCGCCCTCGCGGTGCGGCCTATACGGTGGACGTAGTTTTCCTCCTCTCCCGGAAGGTCGTAGTTCACCACCATAGCCAGGGCTTCGATATCGAGCCCCCGGGCCGCCACATCGGTGGCCACCAGGAAACGGATTTTTCCGGCTTTTACGTCATTGATGATCTTAAGCCGCCTGGATTGCGGCAGGTCCCCTATGATGAATTCACAGGCTATCTCGTTGAGTTGCAGCCGTTTCGCCACGATTTCAACATATCGTTTGGTATTACAGAAAATGATGGCGCTCTCCGGCTTTTCGCGTTCAAGGATGCCTATAAGCAGCTTCATCTTATCTTCGCTTGGCACGTGGTAGAGGACCTGCTCTATTTCTTCCACGGTTACATTTTCCGGCGCGATTTCGATTTCACGGGGGGATTTGGTATACTCCAAGGCCAGATTTTTAACCCAGTTGTTGAGCGTCGCGCTGAACAGCATGGTCTGCCGCCTGTCCGCCGGGGGGATCACTTTGATAAGTTTCCGTAAGTCGGGATAGAAGCCCATATCGAACATACGATCCGCTTCGTCTAATACCAGGAAGGCAATATCCATAAGATTCATTTTGCCCGAAGCGTTTAAATCCAGCACCCGGCCCGGAGTTCCTACAAGAATCTGGACCTGGTTTTTCAAAAGCCGCTGCTGATCCGAATACCCCACGCCGCCGTAAAAACTCCCGGTCTTGAACGGGAGATATTTTCCCAGGAGCCGCGCCTCTTCTTCCACTTGCACCGCCAGTTCCCGAGTGGGCGTCATAATAAGGACTTTCTTCCCTGAAAGGCTGGATTCGGTCAGAAGGCGCTGAAAAACAACTATGAGGAAAGCGGCGGTTTTCCCCGTCCCTGTCTGGGATTGGACGTACAGGTCCTGCCCCCCAAATGCGTTGGTCAATACCTGTTCCTGAACGGGCATACACGTAAGATACCCCGCCTCAGCAATACCCCGTTGGAGTTCGGGGTGCAAATTTAGTTCAGCAAATTCCATATAAGTAAGTAAGTATACCTATTTATGGAAATGTTGAATAGAGGCGGAGGCCGCCGTGATTACTATCCGTGGACCATGTGATGTTCCCTGCGCGTACTTGTTACCAGGGCTTAGAAAAAGGTTTAGCGGGAAAACACGCGCTGGTGAGCGGGTACAGATTCCTCTTGATGTTTTTGGGGCCGCATTATAGGGTTTTGAGAGAGAGGTACAGTATGAAAATACTAGCGTTTAATGGCAGTCCCCATGAAAAAGGTACGACCAGCGCCGGACTTTTGCTGGTTTGCGAAGAACTGAGGAGCGCCGGTGTCGAAGTGGAAACGTTGCATGTCGGCGTGAAGGCGGTTCACGGGTGCATGGGCTGTGGAAAGTGCCGCAGGGATGGGCTTTGCGCCATAAAAGATGACGGCGTTAACGAGTATATCGAGAAAACACGGGCGGCTGACGGTATTATTCTCGCATCGCCGGTGTATTACGGCGGTATCGCGGGCGGCTTTAAATGTTTGCTGGACCGGATGTTTTTCACCGGACTAAACCTGGACTACAAACCGGGGGCCGCGCTAGTGGTAACACGACGCTCAGGCGCTATCGCGGTGTATCACCAGCTCTGCAACTATCTCACCCTCGCCGGAACCATACTCACGCCGACCGTTTATTGGAACAATATCCACGGCGCGAACGCGGAAGAAACACAGCAGGACGGCGAAGGCAGGTATACCATGAGGTGTATCGGACGAAATATGGCGTGGCTTCTCAATGCTCTGGAGGCCGGTAAAAAAACGACGCGGCTGCCGGACTTAGGCCCGCGTGTGTGGACGAATTTTATTCATTAAACCGCGTGGGCTTTAAATAACGAGATATATGAAGCGGGAGAGTCAATGGTCCAAGTCGCCTGGTTCCCGTCACGGGTGAAAGAGGCGGTTTTGTCCGCGGCGGGGCTTGCCGGAGAATGAACCCTCACCGTTCCGAACACAGAACAAGCGGCGGCGGCCCGGAACACTCCGGGGCTTTTTTCCCCGCAGCCTTCCACGGGCGCCGTTAAAACAAGCGGCCCTGCGGGTCCCGGGTCTTCCGGTTTTCTTCCCGGACCAGGGGAATGAGTTCCTCCAGGTTTTCAAGGAACCTGCTTGGACCGGCCTCCAGCTTCCTCCCCCCCAGCATCCGCGTACGCGCCCAGGACAAATACAGGCCCCGCCGCGCCCGCGTCATGGCCACGTAGAGAAGCCGCCTTTCTTCCGCCGTCCGGTCCGCCGCCCCTGCACCGGCGGCCCC
>JAIRSS010000092.1 GCA_031255315.1 Spirochaetaceae bacterium | reverse complement strand
TGCGTACCCTCCTTAAAAGACGCCATGACAAGCCAAATAACCGGATAGAGCATCAAACACCCTAAAAAGATAATGATGATATTCGCCGCGCCGGCGCTCAGAAATCGTGTTGTTTGTCTCTGCATATTAGTCTTCTCCGTAGGATACCATGGAGTCAGAAATCTTAAAGGTCAGCGCTGTCAGCACCGCGATAATGATGAGCAGCACCCACGCCATAGCCGCCGCGTAACCCATGTGGGCCCAGGCAAATCCGTGGAGATAGAGATACAGGCTGTAAAACATGGTTGAATCAACCGGCCCGCCATTGCCGCCCGATATGATGTACGCCTGGGTAAAAGACTGAAAGGAACTGATCATCTGCATAACCAGATTGAAGAAAATGATGGGAGAAAGCGAAGGCAGGGTAATATTTAAGAACTGCCGTAGCTTGCTGGCCCCGTCTACGCTCGCCGCCTCGTAGTATTCGTTGGGGATCTGCTTGAGCCCCGCAAGGAAAATGATCATGGGGCTGCCGAACTGCCATACCGCCAGAATGATAAGGGTTCCCAGCGCATACTCCGGCGTTGAAATCCACGAAGGCGGATTGGCAAAGCCGAGGGTCTGCAAAATGGCGTTGATGACCCCGTCCCCGGAAAAAAGCCGCCGCCACAACACGGAAATGGCGACCGAGCCGCCGAGCAGGGTGGGAATATAGTAGACCGTCCGGTACAAGGGGATGAGTTTGAGCTTCTGGTTCATCAGCATCGCCACCATCAGGGCAAAAGCCAGCTTCATCGGTACGGAGATAAACACAAACCTCAGAGTAACGAACAGGGAGTTGAGGAACCGGGCGTCATGGGTGTACCGCTCATTGCCGGCGAACATCACGAAGTAGTTTTTGATTCCGGCCCACCGGGGAGGCTCCAGGACATTGTAATCCGTGAAGGACAGGTACAGGGAATACACCATAGGGTACACCGTGAGTACAAAAAACCCAAGAAGCCAGGGAATCAGGAACGCGTACGATGATACCTGGTCGCGAATAAATAACGATCTCCCTGCGCCCGAGGTAACCAGAACCGGCTTTTTTTGCATAGCGCCTCCTCTTTTTATTCATCGGCATCGCCGCCCGCGATACCGCACACAACGAATACCGAATTATACTACAGGATGCCAGGTAAATACAAGAAATTCTATCGGATAGATCGTTACCAGCAGGTACGAAGACGCCTGACTTTTGACAATATGCTTTCTCCCCATACAAGCCACCTTCAAAAATTATAGTACGGCGAAGCTTTAAGAAATAACATTTCCCTTTTGTACCGTAATCATCCCCCCGTGTTCAGTTACTTCAACAAAAACAGGGCGTTCAAAGGGCGTTTTGTTAGGCTGGTGTATCGCAAGGTAAAGAGTCCCGTCTTTGCCCCGGAAGATCATTCCGTGGCCGCCGTCCGCAGTATACAACGGTTCTTGGGATTGAGTCCAGGGGCCGGCAAGCGTCCCGTCCCGGGAACGGGCCGTACCGATACAGTAGTTGCCGTCTTTGCCGAAGGAAGACCACAACAGAAGAAGCGCGCCGTCTCCGGTACGGTGCATAAACGGGCCGTCGGTAACATAGCTGCCCGGAGCGCGCCCCCGCAGTTCATGGACCCAGGGCGCTTCGCTTGCCCGGAACAGCAGCTTCGGGGCGGCGGCGGCCTGCCTGAGATCGCCCGTCAGCGGCATTGCGCAGATCCGGCCGTCCCCCGTCTGGCGCCATTCATGACAGAACACCAGGTAGGGCGTTTCTTCCTCTATAAAAAACGTACCGTCAAGACATTCCCATTCGGGGGGAGTTACCGGACTTGACGCGCCGCCGGCGTTGACGCTCCAGGGCGCGTACGGCCCCTCTACACCTGATTCGCTCTTGAGTACCGCCGTGCCGCGCCTCCCTTCCCTCGGCTTGAAGGTGGCGAACATATAGTATTCGCCCTGGTAACGGTGCACCTCAGGCGCCCAAAAATTCGTTTCCGACCAAAACCCGTCAGGCGGGCGGAAGGCGGCAAAGGGCCCCTCAAACTCGGTTAATTCGTCCGGACCGGCTCCCGGCAGGCTGACATACATATCAAACCCGGTTCCCCTGCCCTCCCAAATATTCTTATCCGTAGACCCGAAAAGGTAATACCGGCCGCCTTCCCGCACCACAAAGGGATCGCGGATTTGTATATCAGATATACGCATGAAGCCCCTCCGCCTGTAGGGTAAAACCTTCCGGAAACAAGGAGCCGGACTTTCCCCCGGCCAAGCCATCGTACCCGGCCAAGCCGCCGTACCCGGCGGCAAGCATCACGGCGGCGATCAGTAAGCCGCCGTTCCCGGGCAGGTACAGAGGAAGCGCGGCGTCCCCCGTTTGCTTGTTATGCCCATTCGGTAAAAAGGTGTTTTTCGGACTATCCATCAAGAGAATATCTACCGCGTCGTTAAACCGTCCCAGGCGGCAGGCGGTCATCGCCATCATGGGGAAGTCCCAGCCATAGAAAGTCTCCATGTCCCACACCGCGCGGACCCGGTCCAGGGTTGCCGACATGATGGCGGGGTCAACCTTCCCGCTGTTCAAAACGCCGTACATTCCCAGCATTGAGGGATGATCGGTAAAGAACGGCCGTTTCGTGAACGTTTCAGGACAGTTTTCGTGGGCCAGGTATACGCCGTCCTTCCGCGGGGGAAGGGCGAGTTTTTCCGCAATACCCCCAAAACGGGGCGCTTCTCCCAGCCGTTCCAGCCAAACATCCGCCTGCCGGAACCCCCAGCGGAAATACTCAAGTTCATACGGGGCGTTCAGCACTATCCGGGGATCATGCCGCTCCTGGACGGGAATATAGGGCGGCCCCAGAATATACCGGCCTCCCCTCCCCTCCCGTTCTTCCCACCGGACAAAACTTTCCATAAACTCCGCGGTTTCTACAATAACATCACGGTACTCCCGTAGAAAATCCGCGTCAGGCCCGGCCCGGTAACACAGTTCCGCCAGCATGATAGGATGCGGCTGCTGCCAAACCAGCAGCACCGCGATAGAGGACGGCGTGTTATACCCGGTGGGATCGCACATCTTGGGCCAGCGGGCGCCCCGGTACCCTTGAGACGCGGCGAGCCGCCGGGCGGTTGGGAGCGTCTTCTGATACCAGGCAAGGGCTTTCTTTACTTCCCCGGCCCGGCCCCAAAGCGCAAAATGGGCCGAATGCCAGTAGTGCATTTCCAAATGAAATTTCCCATACCAACTGTTACAGGAAAGCCCTGTTTCCGCGGGCGGCAGGCTGCCCCGGCTTTGTATCGCCACAAGATACCGGGACAGCACGATCCGCCGTTCAAGCTCCCCCGCGCGGACGTCGCTTGAACCGGAGAAGTCGATTGCGCCGCCTGAGGTCCAGTAATCCCGCCAAAACCGGGTACACGCGGCGCGGGCTTCGGCAAAGGGCGTCGCATACGCCGCCGGCTCGTCCCGGGTAATACCCGCCGCCGGCACCACACGGGGTTCAAAACGGAACGCAAGTTCCAGCGTTTCCGCGTCCCCGCTGAAAACCGCCCTATGCGCCCCGGAGACTTCCGTGTAAAACGCCTCCCCCGTAACCGTAACCCAGTAGCGGGTGCCGTCCAGCGTCCGGTCAAAGCATATACCCCGCTCCGTTCTCGCGGTAACCCCGGTCTCATGCAGGTGCGGGACGGTGAAATCAGCGCCGGATTTCCGGTGGCTCCCGTAGGGGAACGTCATGGCCGCCTGTAGTCCGCCCCGGACCACAAGAGGGGAACGGACCCGCAGGTACAGGGCGTCCTCAAAGGGATGAACAAAGGTTTCGACAAGAACCGGCGCGCCGTCAATCATGAATTCGGACGATAAAACGCCCTCCCAGAGATTGAGCGTCTGTTTAACCGGCGTACAGGCGTCCGGCGAAAGCGCCGCGCCGGCGCGTTCAAAGCCGATCCTGCCCAGATGAAACTTGTGGGCGTTCTGACGCAGGGCCTTAAAAAGCGCTTCCTGCCCGGTATCGTCAACGGCATAGAAAACCCGCCGCCCGCCGGCGTCAAAAGGCGTCAGGCGCAACAGGGAATCATCCGCCCGCTCCGCCTGCGGGACCCCGTCCCGCGGGTGACCGGCGTAAGAATGCCAGCCCCATTCCGCCATGGTACAGAGCGGAAAACAATCACCGGCAGCCGCGTATTCATCATAAAAAGTCTGCAACCCGGTGTAATCGGCGGTAAAACAGAACGCGCCGTTGCCCACCGAAAGAGGCGCGTTTTTCTCTTGTCCTGTGTAGCGCGGATTATGCCGCGTTACCAGACTGTACCGGTCTATCATCACGGTTACCCCCGCCGCCCCGGTCGTTCATGCCGGACATCCAGGGTTTTGGCGCACATTTCGTCAAAAAGGGCGCGCGCGTCTTTCGGCGGCAGGGCCTGTATCGCAAAGTCCAGGGAGAAGACCCGGAACGCCTTTTCCCGGTCTTCTTCAAACACCGCCTCAATGATCCCCTCCTGGGCCAGGACGTGGGGCAGGACCAGGGCGCGAAGATCTACCGGCAGCTTTTCCCCCGTCAGGGGCTGGACGGCGTCCTGTGAGAACAGGGCGTTAGTCTCGACCACCGCCCCCGCGGGCAGATCCGGCGCTTGCCCCCGGTTCGGCATATTCACGTTGCTTACCAGATTACCCAGCCCCAGCAGGGCTTTTACAATTTTTATCCCTTCCTCCCCGGATTCAACGGGAACCATTGTTTCGGTCCCATCCCGGTAGGCTTCCGCCTGGCGTATCAGGGCCTCCTGGTTGGCGATGCGCCAGGACACCGGCGTCAGGGCGAACCCCCAGCTTTCCACGTGGGCGGGACTGGCAAGGTACCAGGAGTGGGGGCAAAATTCCGCAAGGTGCCGGTCCCCCGCCGCGGCGATACGGCCGTACCGGCGGAACAGGTCCATTTTGACCCGCTCGGACGATGAAAAATACTTCCGCCTCCGCGCCTCCTCCGGATCGTCCGCCGGGGCGGCGCCCGCGCCGCCCGCCGCAAAGGTAGTCGCCGCCTCCGCGCCCTGAAAGCCCGATTCGGCGTACTTATCCACAAATCGTTTATAATACGGAAAGATGTCAACACCCTTCCACGAGGCTTTATCGATCCAGGTAAAATGATTGATCCCCATGACCCGCGTCGTAAGGTCTTCCCGCCGGACGCTTCCCGCCGGCGCAAGCCCCGCTTCTTCCAGCACGGCGGCCAGGAGCTTTTGGGTGTTGAACACCTCGTGGCAGCAGCCCGCGGCTTTTATGCCGGGGAATTCCTTGTACAGCGTCCGGGTGCAGATGCTCATGGGATTGGTGTAATTGATAACCCACGCGCCGGGGGCGTATCGTTGTACCGCCCGGGCAATTTCCCGGAACTGGGGGATCGTACGCAGAGCCCGGATGATTCCGCCCGCTCCCGCCGTATCGCCGACCGGCTGATAGACGCCGTATTTTTCCGGCAGATGCACATCCACCGCCATTTCCTCAAAATCACCGGGAAGGATCGAAACAAAGACAAAGGCGCTTCCGGTAAGCGCGTCTTGCAGGGAGGGGTTGGCGTGAAAGGTCCAGCAGCCCTGATTATACCGCTCCATGAGGGAATTGCCGATGATCTCGTTGGTCTTTGCATCTTCCGGCTTTATATCATACAGTTCGATACATCCGGAAATCTCTTTTTCAAACGCCAGGTCCTGCATCAGGACCCAGGCCCAGTTGCGCGAACCGCCGCCAATGTAACATATTTTCAACCGTCCGTTTTTTGACAGATCGCTCTTCACTAGTTCCCTCCTTAGTTTTATCATTCTTCATGATACCATTCGTTAGTATATTGAAGCTGTTCCGTTATACTATCCCCGCCGCAATTACCCCGTTGTCCGCTTTGCAGACCGTTTCCGTATATTCTTTTAGCATAAACACAATTTTTATACAATGAAGCGTTCCTCCGGCGGGGCGCATTCGAATTTTGCCAGAGCCGTTTTACCGCCTCCGCTTTCCCCGGTGGTACCGGCGCTCTTGGATTCTCGCCGGGTAGAACCGGACGGTTGCCCGCCCGGAACCCCCACAGACCCGGACGCGCCCAACTAAGGCATCCGGTTCTTCCAGAAAAAGTTTCGCTAAACGTAGGAGTGTACTATCTTGGGGTACGGCAAGGGACAGGCTTTCAGGTACATCAGGTACTGCCCCCAGTACAGACTTCTCTTGTCCGACCGGCGGTTCAGCCAGGAGATTTTAGATAAACAATGTCATTGGGAAGCGACATTCCATCAGAAATATTAATTATATCCCCCATGCTCGTATTTCTTAAAATGTTGGTCCGCAACAGATTTTCAAATTGTTGATTCTGAATTGCGTTAAGCGAAGGGTCTGCCGGGTGGGCTGTGTCAATAATTGTAACAGGAAAATTTCTCTGACCTAACAGTTCTTTGACCTGTTTCTCTGGAGGAAGCCTTAATGCACTGAAAATCTGAATCCTTTCTATGGCTATCCTATTATCCTGATATGAATTGCCAAGCATGTGTTCCACAAATTCATATTCGGTCATGGATGCCCTATTTGGGTACGGATATATTACCCGTAGTTTTACTAATATACCTGACAGGCAATTTGATACTATTGTTCTTTCCCGTGTCGAGTAAATAAGCCTGACCTTGGTTTCCCGCTACATTACAGATAGCTTCGCTCTCATCTATCTGCGTCAATTGTACCGATAGGGGCAAGTCCACCTCTTGGTATTTTTTCCCTATAATTCTAATATCACCTATGTATTCGTCAACCCTGGCAATTTCAAAAGCTGGAACAGGTAATTTTATTTCTTTCCCCGCTTCCTTAGCATAATTATCACAAAACCGCCGCAAATAAGTAATCCCCCTGCCGGAAAGAACAGATGCCACGGTACTACCTTCGTTTCGGACAAGGATTCGGACATGGGTAGGGATGCGTTATCCAGCTTCGGTATTGTCTCTTCAGAGACAAGCTCGCCTGTGCCGCCGGATTCTGAAGCGGCCAGCCGAACTTTTACCGGCCCTAAATACCCCGCGAAACACCAGCCCTGCATACCGTCCGGGTTTCTACCCATACCCAGGGGGCGGTTATGCCGTCAATAGTTTCGCTTAGACCCGGCTCCAGAACCGTAACGGATTCCCCTTCCGCAAGGGTGCCGAGTATCTCCCCCCGGTATCGGGGCTCCCGCGTAAGCGTAAATTAGTATTTGCCGTGATCCCTGTTTTTTCCCCGCCCCAGGGAGGCGCTATGTGTATATCCTCCGGCCATCCCGCAAGAAGATCGGGCGGAATTACCAAATCTGCCGGGACGATATTGGTTTGGATAAACTCAATATATTTCTCGTAAAAATCATTGGAAACTTTAACCAGATCGAAAATAACACGTTTGGCCTCGCTGTTGTAGATACGCATACGGTTATGCGCCACATTAAGTTCAAGGAGCAATGACACATGACTGGAAGCCCTTATTTCGGGAAAATTCCACGTATACATAAATTGATCCGTAAATATTTCTTTCCTGTTTGATATTGACAACGTAATATGATACCGGTTACCATCGGCGTCTATTTTTTGTATCAATGAATAAAAACTTCCTTCGACTACGGCATAGCTTATATCAATAAAAGTA
>JAIRSS010000040.1 GCA_031255315.1 Spirochaetaceae bacterium | reverse complement strand
GGCCAGACGCTGCCGGTCCACGCCGAGGCCCTGGATGACGGAGATCATGCGGCTGACCGCCAGGGCGAAACCCGCGATATAGTCCGCGGTAAAACGCTGGCTTGCCGAATTGGTAAGGTCCCGCTGGTGCTCGCTGATCTGGTCCATAAAGAAAGTTATCGCGCGCGGCATAAACGCCTTCCAGAGGCTCTTTACGTGTTCCGAATTCCAGGGGTTGCGCTTCTGGGGCATGGTGGAGGAGCCTACCTGGTCCGGGGCGAAGCCTTCGCGCAGTTCCCCTATCTCGCTGCGCTGCAAATTGCGGAGGTCGTCGGCGAGGTTCGCGATGATCCCGAAGGCTGTGTTCATTTCCAGAAGCAGCCTGAGCAGGTACTCGGGTTCCACGAGCTGGGTCGAATGCTCCGACGGCTCAAGGCCGAGCTCGCGGAGGTAGCGGCGTTCCAGTTCCTCGGGGTCCCGGACTATCATGCTGGTGGCGTTGTAGGCGCCCGCCGCCCCGGCCAGTTTCCCCCTGAGCGTCAGCGAAAGGCGGTCGATTTCCAGGATCGATTTCCCGAGCCGAGACACGTATTCCGCCATGGCAAAACCGACGGTAATGGGCACCGCGTGCTGGCCGTGCGTGCGCCCTACCTGGGGGGTCTCCGCCTCCCGCTCGGCAAAATCGCAGAGCAGGATTTCCAGGCGGCGGAGCAGGGGCAGCAGCGCTTCCCTTGCGGCGCCTTTTACGCGCCAGGCAAGGCTTGTGTCCAGGATGTCGGCGCTTGTGGCGCCCAGGTGGACCAGGGGCGCGATTCCGGCGGGGACCCTGGTTTTCAGCACATTCACCAGGGCGCGGATGTTGTGCCGGGTCTTCTCCTCCTCCGCGTAAACGTCGGCCGGCCCGACCCCGGCGGCCGCCTTGTCCAGCGCCTCCCGCAGTTCCGGCGTCAGGCCGCCGCGCAGGGAAAGGTGGGCCGCGACAAGGGCGAGCTCCGCCTTTACGCAGGCGGTTACCGACGCTTCCTCGGAGAGCCAGGGGGCGAGCGCGTCAAAAACCGCCTGCTCGGAGACAGAATACCGGTGATCCAGGGGGGAAATGTTCCGGAAAATATTGCGGGCTTCCATACGCGATTATGGATTTTTTTACGGGGATCTGTCCAGCGGGCTGTTTCGCCCGCCCGGCGAGGCCGGAATCACTTGCCGCCCGCTCGCCCGGCTTTGTATTTTATAGTTATGGATTACGAGAAATTCACCATTAAGGCCCAGGAGGCCCTGGAAGAGGCCCAGAAAATCGCGCAAAAGGGGGATCATGCCCAGATTGAGGCTGAACATCTTTTGCTGGCGCTTCTGATCCAGGAGGGCGGGATTACCCTGCCCATCTTGAAACAGATTGGCGCGGACGCCGACCGCCTGATCGCGGACACTGAGGCGCTGGTGGCCCGGAGCCCCAAGATTTACGGGGACGCGGCGAAGCTCTACCTTTCGTCGTCGGCGTCCAGGGTTCTGGGAAAGGCCGAGGGGGAGGCGGCGGCCCTGAAAGACGGGTTTGTTTCTACCGAACACATCCTGCTTGCCATGAGCGCGGGGGAAGGCCGCGCGGCGGATATTTTGAAACAGGCGGGGGTGACGAAGAACGCGATTCTCGGCGCGCTGAAACAGGTGCGGGGGAACGCCCGGGTTACGGACCAGAACCCGGAAGACAAGTACCAGGTTCTGGACAAGTACTGCCGGGACCTGACGGCCCTGGCGCGGCATGAAAAGCTCGATCCGGTAATCGGCCGGGACGAGGAAATCCGGCGGGTGATGCAGGTGCTGTCGAGGCGCACGAAGAACAACCCGGTGCTGATAGGCGAGCCGGGCGTGGGAAAGACGGCGATCGCGGAAGGGCTTGCGCGGCGCATTGTGGCCGGCGATGTCCCGGAGGGCCTAAAGGGGAAGAAGCTGCTGGCCCTGGACCTGGGCGCCCTGGTCGCGGGCGCGAAATTCCGCGGCGAATTCGAGGAAAGGCTCAAGGCGGTTATCCACGAGGTGCAGGCCGCCGGGGGGAAGATAATCCTCTTTATTGACGAGCTGCACACGCTGGTCGGCGCGGGCGCGGCCGAAGGCGCGACCGACGCGTCCAACCTGCTCAAGCCGGCGCTGGCGCGGGGGGAGCTGCGCTGCATCGGCGCGACGACCCTGGACGAGTACCGCAAGCACATCGAGAAAGACGCGGCGCTGGAGCGGCGTTTCCAGCAGGTGTACACGGCAGAGCCCTCGGTCGAGGACACGATAGCGATTCTGCGCGGCTTGCAGGAACGCTACGAAGTCCACCACGGGGTGCGCATCAAGGACGAGGCCCTGGTTGCGGCGGCGGCGCTCTCGGACAGGTATATCACGAGCAGGTTCCTGCCGGACAAGGCCATAGACCTTGTTGACGAGGCCGCGTCGAGGCTCAAGATGGAGCTTGATTCGCGGCCGACGGAGCTTGACAAGCTGGAACGGAAGCTGCTCCAGCTTTCAATCGAAAAGCAGGCGGTCTCCCGCGAGGAGGACACTCCCTCCCGGGAGCGGCTGGTCAGGCTTGAAAAGGAAATCGCGGATACCACGGCGGAACGGGACGCCATGAAGGCCCGCTGGGAAAGCGAGAAGAAGGATATTGAAAAGATACGTTCCATTAAACAGCAGATAGAAGAACTCAAAATCGAGGAAACCCGGTACGAGCGCGAGGGAAATTTAACAAAGGCCGCGGAGGTGAAGCACGGCAGGATTCCCGACGCCCAGAAGAGGCTGGCGGCGCTGACCGAGCAGATGGGGGCGAAGCGCGACAGAGGCGGGCAGGGAGCGCCCCTGCTGCGCGAGGAGGTCAGCGAGGAAGACATAGCCGCTGTGGTGTCCGCCTGGACCGGGATTCCCGTCTCAAAGATGCTCAGCGGGGAGCTGCAAAAGTACCTGGACCTGGAAAAGGTCCTTGAGCAGCGGGTGGTCGGCCAGAAAGCCGCCGTGGAAGCGGTGGCGGACGCTATACGGCGGAACAAGGCCGGGCTTTCCGACGCGGCGCGGCCCCTGGGGTCCTTCCTCTTCCTGGGGCCCACCGGCGTGGGCAAGACGGAACTGGCAAAAACCCTGGCGGATTTTCTCTTCAACGACGAGAAGGCCCTGACCCGTATCGACATGAGCGAGTACGGGGAGAAACATTCGGTGTCCCGGCTCATCGGCGCGCCGCCGGGCTACGTGGGCTACGAGCAGGGGGGCCAGCTTACCGAGGCGGTGCGGAGGCGGCCCTACAGCGTGATCCTCTTTGACGAGATCGAGAAGGCCCACCCGGAAGTTTTCAACGTATTCCTGCAAATCCTGGACGACGGCCGCCTTACCGACGGCCAGGGCCGGGCGGTGGATTTCAAGAACGTCATCATCATCATGACCAGCAACCTCGGCTCGGACCTTATCCTTGGCGCGGAAAAGAACGAAGATATAAAGGGCGCGCTCCTTGAGCTTCTAAAGCAGAGCTTCCGTCCGGAATTCCTCAACCGCATCGACGAGACGGTCATCTTTAACCGGCTGGGGAAGGCTGAAATCGGGAAGATACTGGACATTCAGCTGGCGCGGCTTTCCCTGCGCCTTGCGGAGCGGAAGATTACCCTGAAGCTTACGTCCGCCGCGAAAGAACTGCTTGCCGTGCGCGGCTACGATCCGCTCTTCGGCGCGCGCCCCTTAAAGCGGACTATCCAGGCGGACCTGGAAAACCCTCTGGCAAAGGCCATCATAGCGGGGAATTTTCTGGAAGGGGACACGGTTACCGCAGACCGGGAAAGCGGCAAAGACGGCGGGGAGGCTTTGAGTTTTACGAGAAGCCGGGACGCTCATTAGAAGAGGCCCGCCGGGTAAGGCCTATCTTTCAAAACCGCGATTCCCAAATTTTTTGCATTTCCGCGTTTTTCACACTTTTTTCCTGTTCGCTTTGAAGCAAACTGGCGGAGAAACCCATATATATGATATATGAGGAAGCACAGATTTTTGGTGCAGGACGCTTGGTATGAGATGCGAACGGCAATCAACGAGACTGTCGAATTAATCGTTTTGGGGTATGGATATTTCTTCCGGCAGTTCTACAATTTTGCCGTGGATTTACTACCTGCAAGCCCGTTGCGCCTGCCCTTGCCGCCACCGTCATCCATTTCACGTTTCCCTGCACCAGTCCCCCCGGCTAACTCGCCCCCATCTCACCCCTAAAATATTTTGTGTCTTCATTCGTCTACTATAGTAAGGAGTTATACTATGGAAAAACTTTTTTACAAATCCCGGCTGTTGGGGATGCTGGCGTTTCTTGCCGTAATAGCGGGGTTCAGCGCTGTGGCTATGCTACTATGGAACGCCCTTATGCCGGACATTTTCGCCCTGCCAAGGCTTAATTACTGGCAAGCGGCGGGACTTCTGATTCTTGCGCGTATCCTTTTTGGCGGATTGGGCGCGAAGTTTTTCAGACCGCGCGGCGAATACGGGCGACTTTTTCACGACCGCAACCAACTGCGGAAAAAATGGATGAACATGACCAAAGAGGAACGCAAAGCCTTTTTTGAAAAAGAAAAGGACTTTATGCGATTTCGCGGCGGGTTTTATCGGTTTCATGATTTTTTCGGCGAGAATGGCACGTCCAAAGAAGGATCGACGAAAGAGGGCTCGCCCGAAGGGGGCGGCAATGAATAACGCGGTCATCACGGTTGAAAACCTTAGCAAGCGGTATAAAAACGCCAAAGCGCCAGCAGTTGACAATATCAGTTTTTCGGTGGGCGCGGGAGAATTCTTCGCGTTCCTTGGGCAGAATGGTGCGGGAAAAACGACAACCATCTCCGTTTTGACAACGACCCTTGCAAAAACCGGGGGCGGCGTTACCATAGTCGGATACGACCTTGACCGCGAAACGCAGGACATTCGAAAAAATATCGGCATCATCTTTCAAAAGCCGAGCCTTGACCTTGACCTTTCGGCAGAAGAAAACATCCGGCTTCACGCCTGTATGTACGGAATGTACGGCTACCGGCCATTTTTCAGTTGGATGCCGAAAAGTTACCGCGACCGCGTAATGGAACTGGCGGCTTTAATGGGCATTGCCGACGAACTCCATAAACCGTTGCGAACATTTTCAGGCGGTATGCGGCGGAAAATAGAAATTATCCGCAGTCTGATGCACAAGCCCGCCGTGCTGTTTCTTGACGAGCCCACACAGGGGCTTGACCCCGTAAGTCGCCGGGACTTATGGGAGTACATCAACGCTACCCGCAAGGAAAACGGCACAACAGTATTCCTCACTACGCACTACATAGACGAAGCGGAAAATGTCGATAAACTGTGCATGATACAGCGGGGAAAAATCGTCTTTCATGGAACACCGGGAGAATTGAAAAAATCCCTGCAAAGCGAATCCGTGTCAACAGAGTTGACACTCGAAGACGCATATATCGGGCTTTTAACGGAAGGAGAACAAAGGTGAAAAGCAAATTTCTAAGGGAAGCGAACGCGGTAATCACGCTTGCGATGAGGGAAATTACGTTGTTCTTAGAACCTGTTTAATATCTTTTTAGCAACAGCGAGATAAACGCAAGGACCGTCATTTGCAAGGTGGTATGTATCTTACGTTCACAGTTTTTCCAAAGACGGCGGAACTTCTCCA
>JAIRSS010000021.1 GCA_031255315.1 Spirochaetaceae bacterium | reverse complement strand
CTTTGGGTCAGCCTCTTTTTACCTTAAATTGAGGAGTATACCATGCAAATGACGATGCGCTGGTTTGGACCCGGTTATGATTCGATAACCCTGGAACAGATCCGGCAAGTACCCGGCGTTACCGGGGTTATCACCACCCTCTACGGGACGTTGCCGGGAGAGGTCTGGGAAAAAGAAGCCATCCTTGCCCTGAAAAAGGAAGTCGAGGACGCGGGGCTTTCCCTCTCGGGAATCGAAAGCGTCAACATCCACGACGCTATTAAGACCGGTTCTCCTGAGCGGGAACGCTATATCGACAACTATATCGCCACCCTGGAACGCCTGGGGGAAGCGGACATCCACCTGGTGTGCTACAACTTTATGCCGGTCTTTGACTGGACCCGAACGGACCTGGCGAAGAAGCGGGCCGACGGCAGCACGACGATGGCGTATGATCAACACATAATTGACACGATTGATCCCGATGCCATGACCAGTTCCATCAACGCCCAGTCCAAGGGCTACGTCCTGGCGGGCTGGGAGCCGGAACGACTGGGGCGGCTCAAGGAATTGTTCGCCATGTACAAAGGCATAGACGGGGAAACGCTCCTTGCCAACCTGAAATACTTTATCGAGCGGATCATGCCCGTGTGCGATAAATATAACATTAACATGGCCATTCACCCGGACGATCCCGCGTGGCCGGTTTTCGGCCTGCCCCGAATCGTAACGAATAAAGAAGCGCTCCTGCGCCTTACCGGCGCGGTGGATAATGTTCACCACGGGGTTACGCTTTGCACGGGGAGCCTGGGAACCAATCCCGCCAACGATATTCCCGATATAATCCGGGCGCTCAAAGGCCGGATTCACTTTGCCCATGTGCGGAACCTGCGGCACAACGGACCCGGGGACTTTGAGGAATCCGCCCATCTTTCCAGTGACGGTTCCATAGATGTTTTCGCCGTGGTGAAGGCCCTCTATGACACAGGTTTTGACGGCCCCATCCGCCCCGATCACGGGCGGGCCATCTGGGGGGAGGTCTCCATGCCCGGCTACGGCCTTTACGACCGGGCCCTGGGGGCGGCATACCTGAACGGCCTCTGGGAAGCGGTTGATAAAATGTCCCGCACGGCGGTGTAGGAGGATCGGTATGCGACTGAACAATATGGATTTGCGCGACAAGACCCCCTGGGAAAAGGCGGGATTCCTGTTGCCCCGGTTTGACCGGGAAGCCATGATCCGGGCTACGGCGGAGGCCCCCCGATGGGTGCATTTTGGCGCGGGGAATATCTTCCGGGCCTTTCCCGCCGCCTTACAGCAGACCCTGCTGGAACAGGGAATCGAGAAAACCGGGATTATCGTAGCGGAAGGCTATGACGGGGAGATCATCGACCGGGCCTTTTTGCCCTACGACAACCTGAGCCTGGCGGTAACCCTCAAGGCGGACGGAACCATAGAGAAGCGGGTTATCGCCAGCGTCGCCGAAGCCCTGCGGATGGACGCGCCGGAAGATTTTGAAGCCCTGCGGCAGATTTTCCGTTCCCCGTCCCTGCAAATGGTCAGCTTTACCATCACCGAAAAAGGATACAGCCTTCAGGGCCGGGACGGTTTGTTCCCGGAAGTGGAAGCCGACTTCCGGGAGGGCCCCGGCGCTCCCCAAAGCTATCTGGGGCGGCTGGCCAGCCTCTGCTATGAGCGGTATCTGGCGGGCCGGTTCCCCCTGGCTCTGGTCAGCATGGACAACTGTTCCCACAACGGGGACAAGCTGTTCCAGGGGGTTGAGCCGTTTGCGCGGCAATGGATTGAAAAGGGCCTGGCGGAACCGGGCTTTTTGGACTATCTCCGGGACCCCGGCGCGGTCTCTTTCCCGTGGAGCATGATCGACAAGATTACCCCCCGGCCTGATGAGGGGGTGCGGAATATGCTGGAATCCCTGGGATTCGCCGACACGAAGGGGAAGGTTACCGCGAAGAATACCTATATCGCTCCCTTTGTGAACGCCGAAGAAGCCCAATACCTGGTGATCGAAGACGCCTTCCCAGCGGGCCGGCCCGCCCTGGAGCGGGTCGGCGTACTTTTTACCAACCGGGACACGGTGAACCGGGTGGAAAAGATGAAGGTGTGCACCTGTTTAAACCCCCTCCATACGGCCCTGGCGGTCTTCGGCTGCCTGCTGGGGTACACAAAGATCAGCGCGGAGATGCAGGATCCGGACCTGGTAAAACTGGTTGAACGCATCGGCTGTCAGGAGGGGCTTCCCGTAGTGGTGGATCCAGGGATTCTCTCGCCGAAAGCGTTTATCGACGAGGTGTTGAAGGTCCGGTTCCCCAATCCCTTCATGCCCGACACCCCTCAGCGGATCGCTACCGACACCTCTCAGAAGATCCCCATCCGGTTCGGCGAGACCATCAAAGCGTACCTGGCGGATCCGGAACGGGACGTGAAGAACCTGAAGCTCATCCCCCTGACGCTGGCCGGCTGGCTGCGCTACCTCCTTGGCGTGGACGATCAGGGTGCCTCCTTTACCGTAAGCCCCGATCCCCTCTACGAGACTCTTGCCGCCGCTCTTTCGGGGATCAGCCTGGGGCAGGCGGGGCCGTTCCATCCGCAGTTGGAACCCATCCTTTCCAATCCGGCTATTTTTGCGGTGAACCTCTACGAGGCGGGACTGGGGGAGCGGGTGGAGGCGTATTTTGGAGAGCTGACCGCCGGTCCCGGAGCGGTGCGGAACGCTCTGAGACGGTATACGAGTTGAGCCCTGGGCAGGCCGGGATTGGGGGATACGCCGCATAGTATGCGGCGTATCCCCGCGTTCTCCGATTCTTTCATACTAGACGCTGTTAGCAAAGGAGCATCGTAAAAAACGCGATAAGAATAACGCGAGAAAGTGTATGTCCGATTTCTCATACCGGGCAGCCAGCCGCCGGTTTTCTTTCAGTTTCCCCAATGTCCAGCCGGTTGGGTATCTTGGCAGCAATTCTCATTCCAAGTCTTCTTCGGCGCTGATAAAGACAAGGAAATCCCTCCAGGTTTCATGCAGGACATAACGCAGGGCGGCTTACATCTCGTAGAAAAACATCTCCCGCCGTCCCGCATAGTTTCGGGCCTCCCTGAAATCCCTGTCCCCCATCTCCAGTATCGTATGTATA
>JAIRSS010000097.1 GCA_031255315.1 Spirochaetaceae bacterium | reverse complement strand
CGCCCGCTCGAAATCGGCGTCCGCCTCTTTCCGGTTCCCCCGCAGCCGGTATAGCCCTCCCCGGTTCCGGTACGCCGCGGCGGACATTGGGTTCAGGCGTATCGCTTCGTTGTAGTCCGCCATCGCCCGGTCGTAGTCTTTCCTGAGGACGAACATATTTCCCCGGTTGTTCCGGGCTTTGGCGTGGGAGGGGGCGAGGCGCACCGTTTCGTTGTAGTCCGCCATCGCCCGGTCATACTCCTGCCTGCCGGAATACGCCAGTCCGCGGTTAAAGTACGCCGCCGCGTAGTTCCCGTCCAGGCGGATCGCCGTGGTAAAGTCGGCTATGGCCTGGCCGGCCGCCTGTATCTCGAAGTAGACCAGCCCCCGGTTGTAATACGCCTCGGCATAGTCCGGTTTTCGGGTGATTGCCTGCGTAAAGGCGGCTATGGCGTCGTCAAACTGTTCCGCCGCGAAGAAAGCGATCCCGTTACGGTTTATGGTTTCAAACGAATCGAGTGGGGGGGTATTTGTTTTCGGATCGGTACTCACCGCGGCCGTCTCAGGGGCCGCCGGCCCGGCTTCCCCCACGCGGGCGGGGTTCAGGAAGTAGTATTTATCGCCGATGATGCTGCCGTTCATAAACGGCCGCTGTTCGCCTTCGGTGATGATCATCGTCTCCCGCACAACATCCGGCGCCATCATGTTTACCGGCTCAGGGGAGTTGATGTATGTGAGGAAGGCCCGCGCGAAGGGACTGTTCGTTCCGGGCGGCCCGTCGGAGGCCACGTCGTTCGGAGAGGTCGAAAACATGATGACCAGGTCGCCCGGCACGTCTTTTACCGCCGCCAGCCCGGCGCCGCGGAAGGTCCGCGAGGCCGCGGGGAACGGGTCTGTCCGGCAGGCGTCAACCACCAGTATGTTCACCTTGTTGCGGGCCGCCTCGCATTCCCAGAGCACCTGGTTCAGCGAAACCGAATTGTCCCGCAAATCCTCCGGGCTTCCCGCCCTGATGTCCGTCGCGAGCAGGTAGTTTTCCCCCCGCATCTGCGCCCCGTGCCCGGTGAACCAGAAAAAGCCCTCGCTCCGCCGGTCGGCGGCAAGTTTCGCGGTGTACGCCTTTACCGCCCCGGCAAACTGGGCCGCCGTAACGTCAATCCGCAGGTCTACCTGAAAGCCCAGTTTTTCCAGCGCCGCCGCCATGTCCCGGGCGTCCCGGGCCGTGTTATTCAGCCGGCTGATGTACCGGTAGTCCGCGTTGCCCACGATCAGGGCGTACCGCGGCCCGTCCTCCCGCGCCGCAAGCCCCGCCGCCGCAAACAGCCAGCAGACAAGAAAAACCGCCGTCCGGTATTTGTTGTTGCATACCGTCATATACAGCAAAACCTCCTTATCAAGTTTTTTTCACTTTCTAATTCATCACTATCTGGGTATGTTTGTCAACCCGCATTATTGACAAAGCAGGACGTTTATCCTCATTATATAAGTTACATGAAACCCATAAAAAATCTTTCTGGACGGAAATCCTTTTCCGCGGTTCTTTGGCTGGTACCAACCCTTGTTTTGTGCGGTATATTCATTATTGCATCAGTCCCCCGGCTGGAAGCCCAGGGGAAAGACCAGAGTTCACGGCATTACACGAATCTTTTGCAGAATGTGTTTGATTTTATCCAAAATCATTATGTTGAAGACGTAGACCCCAAAGTCGTGTACGAGGGAGCCTTACGCGGGATGTTTGGCGCGTTGGGCGATCCGTATTCGGCATATTTGCAGGAGTCGGAGATGGCCGACCTGAGCGAGAACGTCATCCAGGGGACCTATGGGGGAGTGGGCCTCTACATTTCCAAGCCGGTAAATGAACGTCCTGACGGCAGGCCGCTCTATGTGGAAGTGGCCTCCCCCATAGAGGATACTCCCGGATGGCGGGCGGGGCTTAAACCGGGGGATCTTATCAAGGAAATTAACGGGGAAGCCACCGACGCCCTTACGATGGATGAAGTGCTGACCCGTCTCAAGGGGCCGCCGGGGGTGGAAATCAAGCTCGTGATCCGCCGGGGAAAGACCCTTGAATTTCCCGTATCCCTCGTCCGGGAAGTTATTGAGGTGCCGACGGTAAAACACGCCATGATTGGAGACATCGCGTACCTGAAACTCATTAGTTTCAACGCTTTGACGGTGGAACGAACCCGGACCGCGCTGGGGAACTTCCAGACCCAGGGCTATAAGGGCCTTGTCCTTGATTTGCGGAATAATTACGGCGGCCTTCTCCAGTCCGCCGTTGGGATAGGGGACTTCTTTCTGGAAGGCGGGGTGGTTGTCTCGGTTAAATCCCGGATAGCTTCGGAGAATACAATTTTCAACGCCCGCCGGACTACCCTGGTGCCTTCGGAAATACCCGTGGTGGTCCTCATTAACCGGGGATCCGCTTCGGCGTCGGAGATCGTGGCCGGGGCTTTGAAGGATAGGGGCCGGGCGTATTTAGTGGGGGAAAAGTCCTTCGGCAAGGGCTCGGTCCAGCAGGTCTACCCCCTGGATAAGGCGGGGTTCAAGATCACGACCGCCCGGTACTACACCCCCAGCGACGTGAACATCGACAAAATCGGTATCCCCCCGGACTTGGAGGTTCTTTTTCCGGAATTTACTGAGGTGGATTCGGAACAGCTTTCCGCGCTGATAGGGGCGAATAAGATTCCCCTGTTTGTAGAAGAAAACCCCGGCGCTTCCGCCGGCCAAGTGGATCGGTTTGTCCGCGAACTGAACGAGGAGTACCAGCTTGACGTGGTTCTTTTGCGCCGCCTGGTGCGGGATGAGCAAAACCGCACCGTAATTGTCCCGATATATGACATGGAGTATGACGTCCAACTCCAGGAGGCGGTGAAAATCCTCCGGGGCGGAGCTTATAACGCGCTGATGCGGACGACGAAGACGCTTAGAGTCTTACAGGAAGAGTCAAGCGAGGAAGAGGGCGCGTTGGCCTCCTAGCAGCCTGGCGCGCTTGTGGATTTTTGCATCAACCGTAACGCAAAAATCCCGATTAACCGGCGTGCTGCGGACCTTCGTCCGACGGTTTTAGTATGAAGCAATTCATCCTGCCCGGTATGCCCGATTCGGGCGGACGGGTGTGTATTACCGGACGGGATTTTCATTATCTTGTTCATGTAAAACGTCTGCGTCCCGGGGCGGTTCTGAACGCCCTCCTCCCCAGCGGCGAGCCCGTAAAGGTCAGGATTGTTTCCATGACGGAGGGCTGCCTCACAGGTGAACGCCTTCTTCCCCAAGCGGCGGGGCCGGAAGAAACGGGCCGGGAGCCCCAGGGGTCCTCGTTGCCGCCTCTGATCCTGTTCCAGGGCCTGCCGAAAGGCGCTAAAATGGACCGTATCATATGTCAAGCCGCCGAGGGAGGGGTTACAGAAATAGCGCCCTTCATATCCGCCTATTCGGTGTCCCGCCCGGACGATTCGGGCGGACGGCTTGAGCGGTGGCGGCGTATTATCCGGGAGGCCCGGCAGCAAAGCGGTTCGGGGACAGCCACCAGGGTGCGGGCGGCGGCGGCGTTCGACGAGCTCCTTGAATATTGGGAGGAACTTAAGAGGAAGTATGAGCGTCCTGTGGGGCTTCTCTTTCATCAAACCCCTCTTGAACAGGGTTCTTTCCACGAGTATCTTAATAACCATCCTGATTTGGTGGTTCTTGCGGTGGGCCCAGAGGGAGGGTTCTCTCCGGAAGAGGTCTCTCGCTGTATGAGTGCGGGATTTAAACCCCTTACTATGGGTGAGACCGTTTTACGGACTGAAACCGCCGCCCTGTATGCTCAGGCGGCTATACGTATCATTCTTGTGGAGAGTGCTTTGTGGATGCCGAGAGTAAGCCGTTAACGGAAAGGATCAACCTGCTTAAAGTGCCCCTGGATATTCTGCCCCGGGAACAGGTGTCAGATCGTATTTTTCAATTATTAGCGTCGGGAAAAGGCGAAAATATCGTTCTTCTTTCCTTGTGGGATCTCCTCAAGGCAAGACGGAATGGGGAATACCGGGCCTATATTACCAGCGCTTCCCTGATCATCCCTATTTCAAAGAGTCTGGTCGGAGGCGCCAAGTTCCTTACCGGGAAGACTCCTGTTCGCTACATGCCGTTTGACTTTGTGGTCAATATTCTGACCGTCCTGGAAAACCGGGAATTTTCCGCCTACCTTTTAGGCGGGAAGGGGAATATCCTCAAAAAGACTGAAAAAAACATACGCCAAACCTTCCCGCGCCTCCGGTTGGTCGGCTGTCACCCCAGCGGTTTCAAACGCCAGGAAGAACCGTTCCTGCTCACCGCCATACGCAAGGCGGCGCCCGCCCTCCTTCTGGTCGGTAAAGGAGTAAAAGGAGGGGAACGGTGGATAGCCCGAAACAACAGTCAGCTTAACCTGGGGCTTCGCCTGTGGTGCAGCGATCTTTACGATGTTTTCGCTGAACGGAAGCATCGTCCTTCACCGGGGGTCTTTGAAAACGGCCTGGAATGGATAGGTTTCTGTTTCCGCAACCCCCTCCTTATTTTTAGAATTTTTCCGTACCTTCGCTACAAGTTTCTTCTGCTTGTTTACAAGCTGTTCAAAAAGAACGGATAGCCCTGGTTGGTAACGTTTTGGGTGTGTTCTAACCGTACCCGCTTGTTAGGCTTAAAACAGGCCCGTAATCTTCCCGTTACCGTCCACATCAATATTCATGAAAGCGGGTCGGGAAGGGAGGCCGGGCATGGTGGTAATATCCCCGCAGAGGGGGCATACGAAGCCCGCGCCGGCGGCAAGCCGTACTTCCCGGACGGGGAGCCGCCAGCCTGTAGGAGCGCCTTTGAGGGTCGGATCATGGGATAGGGAGTATTGGGTTTTGGCCATACATACGGGAAAAGACGCGAAGCCCTGGTCTTCAAATTTTTCCAGGCTGGCTCGGACGCCGCCGGCGAAATCCACGCCGCAGGCGCCGTAGACTTCCCGTGCTATGGTTTCTATCTTCGCGGCCAAGCCCATCTCCGCGGGATAGAGGTATTTAAACCGGGAGGGCAGGGCGGCGGCTTTTTCCACCGCCCGGGCCAGGTCTACCGCGCCTTCGCCGCCCTCGGCCCAGTGCCGGGTGACCACCGCGTCGGCGGCCCCGGCTTTGAGGGCTTCATTACGGACAATATCCCACTCGGCGCCGGTATCCGTGGGGAAGGCGTTCACGGCAACCACCACCGGAACGCCGAAGCGCCGGACTATGGCGATATGGGCCGTCAGGTTGGCGATTCCCTTCCGCAGGAGGTCCAGATTTTCTTCCCGGTACTCCGGCGGAAGCGCCTTGCCGGGCGTTGCCGCGGGGCCGCCGCCGTGGGATTTGAGCGCGCGTATCGTGGCGACCAAAATCACCGCGTCGGGAACCAGGCCCGATGCGCGGCATTTGATATTGAAGAATTTCTCCATCCCCATATCGGACCCGAACCCGCTTTCGGTAACCACATAATCGGCGTACCGGACCGCCACAAGGTCCGCGATAATCGAAGAATTGCCCTGGGCGATGTTGGCAAAGGGTCCTGTGTGAACAAAAGCGCCCTGGCCCTCGATCGTCTGAAGAAGGTTGGGTTTGAGGGCGTCCTTCAGCAGGACCGTCATGGCCCCGGCTGCCCCAAAATCCTCGGCGGTAAGGGGGGTTCCCTTCGTATCAAAGGCCGCTGTTATTCGGCCAAGCCGTATCCGCAGATCCGGCAGATCTTTCGCCAAAGCCAGAACCGCCATGACTTCACTTGAAACGGCGATGTCGAACCGGCTCTCCCGGAGCGGCCCGTCAGTCCGGCCGCCAAGACCGGTAACAATATGCCGCAAAGCCCGGTCGTTCATATCTACTACCCGGCCTATGCTTACCCGGCAGGGGTCAGCGTCCAGCTTTCGAAGCCCCAGGTTTTCAAAATAGGAAGCCGGCCGCCGGGATTCATGGTAGATTCGGGCGTCTACCGCGGCGGCGCAGAGATTGTGCGCCGCAGATACCGCATGAATATCCCCGGTCAGATGGAGGTTAAAATCCTCCATTGGGATGATTTGGCTGTATCCGCCTCCCGCGGCGCCTCCCTTGATCCCGAAGGTTGGCCCCATAGACGGCTGCCGCAGGGCCGCCGCCGCGTTCTTCCCGATGCGGCCCAGGCCCTGAACCAGCCCCACCGTGGTAGTAGTCTTTCCTTCCCCCAGCGGCGTAGGGCTGATTGCGGTAACATTAATATACTTTGCCCGGGGCGGCGCCAAATCCGGCGACTTTAAAAGCCGCCAGTCTATTTTTGCCTTGTAAAGGCCGTATTCCTCGATCCACCGGGAGGGAATTCCCATCCGCCCGGCAATATCGCGTATCTTTTCGATTTTTGCGGCCTGGGCAATTTCAATGTCAGAAGGCTGTTGTCCGGTACTGCGCATTTTTTTATTCTAGATACAAATTTTAGGAGCGTCTATAGGTCTTTTCACGGACCCGCGTCCGACGGGAGCAAGCGGCGGGCAATCCAGACGGGCGTCCGCTTCACGGAATTGCGTCTCCCGGCGATTTGCCGCTCAAACTCACGGCAGTATAGCATAATGGAGCGGTTTTATGGTATAAGGAGTGTTCTCATGAAGTATTACGCGGTTCAAGTCAGAACGAGAGCGGAAGAGAAATATATCAATTTGTATAAGGCGCTTTATCCCCAAAGGCCGTTGGAGATATATTTTCCCAGACGGAGCGTTAACCTGCGGCGGAAGGGCGCGCTGATTTCAGAGACTCCGCCCATCTTTCCAGGATACATCTTCATCGAAATTGATAATGAGGATGATATTCTCCATTACCAGTGGGAATTCCGCAGAACCGACGGGTTTTTCCGTTTTTTACGGTCCAATCAGAATATATGCCCCTTGCAGGACCGGGACCTGGAGCTTGTGCTTCACTTTATCAAGAGGGTCGGCCCCATCGCCGGAAAATCAAAAGTTTATTTCGATGAGAATTCCCGTATCGTGGTCAGCGACGGGCCGCTCATGGGTCTTGAGGGAAAGATAATAAAGGTCGATAAAAGAAAAGGGAGGGCAAAGGTCAGGTTGGATATTTACGATGATTCCTTTGCCGTCGATCTGGCATTCGAAATCATCGAACCGGCGAGGCCGGCCACGATGTCGTACTGATTTGTTGCGGATGAAAGACCTATGATTACAGAAAAATCAAGACGCCTCTATATTATCGGCGCCGGCTTTGCCGGTCAGACATTGGCGGCGGAGTTAAAAGAGAAAGCTATTTTCGGCGAAGTCGTGGCGTTTCTTGACGATGATCCGGAAAAAATCGGCAGGAAGATCGGGGGGGTTCCCGTACTGGGGCCTATCCGGGATGTGGCCCGGCTCTTGCGCATGAATCCCGCCGACGAAGCGGTCATCGCCATTCCCAGCGCCAGCCGGGAGTATCTTGCGGATCTTTACGGTGTTTTACAGAAAGCGGGGTTCGCGCGGATCCGTATTTTACCGGGAATTTCTCAAATCATCGAAGGGGACGCCCACCTGATCCAGACCCGCTCCATAGACCCCCAGGACCTCCTGGGGCGTACTCCGGTGGCGGTCAACCTGAAGCAGAGTCTGGCGTACTTGCGGGGCAAACGGGTTTTGGTAACCGGCGCGGGGGGATCCATCGGCGGCGAACTCTGCCGGCAGCTTCTCTCCGGCGGGGCGTCCCGGCTGTACCTCTTCGGGCATGGGGAGAATTCGATCTATCAGATTGACAAGGAGCTCCGCCTGCTCCAGGACGAGGGGGTGGGCGAAAAAGCCTCCCTTGTGCCGGTTATTGGGGACCTTAAAGACGAAGCCTACATTGATTACATTTTGGGAAAGCTCCGGGCCGATGTGGTTTTCCACGCCGCCGCCTACAAACACGTCCCCCTGTTGGAAGAAAACCCGGTGGCGGCCATAGAGAACAACTTTTTCGGCACCCTGAATCTGATCCGCGCCGCGCAGAAACACCGGGTAAAACGGTTCGTGTTTATCACGACTGACAAGGCGGTGGAGCCGGTCTCGGTATACGGGGTTTCAAAATATCTTTGTGAACGCCTGGTCTTAGCGGCTTCGGCCCGGAACGGGGAGGATTCCGCCGCCGGTCATTTTATAGTCGTCCGCTTCGGTAACGTCCTGGGATCCAGGGGGTCCATCATGCCGCTTTTCCAGAAACAGATTGAAAAGGGCGGCCCCGTTACGGTTACGGACCCGGATATGCGGCGCTGGTTTATGACTATTCCGGAAGCCTGTTCCCTGGTACTCAAGGCCGGCGGCGTCGGCGGCAATGGGAATCTCTACCTGCTGGACATGGGGGAACCCATACGGATTAGGGACATGGCGGAACAGATGATTCGGTTCTATGGATTTGAGCCTGAAAAGGATATACGGATCGAGTATATCGGCCCCCGTCCGGGGGAACGGATAGACGAAGCCCTCTGGTCCGGGGATGAAACGCCTTCCCTTACCGAACACAGCCGTATCCTCAAGGTTGAACGGAAAAGCCGGGACGCTCTGGACGTGCACGCCCTGATCGAAGCGCTTACGCCGGTCTGCAAATTTGACCGTGAAAAGCCGGAACAATACCGGAACAGCGCCCTGTTACGGGAAATTCTCCATAGGGTTATCCCTACCCTCATCATGCCGGGTCAGGCGGGGATGTATGGAGCCTGACATCCCCTTTGCCCTGCCGTTCATGGGCCGGGAAGAAGAAGACGCGGTCCTCCGGGTGCTCCGTTCCGGGTGGCTCACCACCGGGAAAGAGGCGCTCGCCTTTGAAAAAGAGTTCGCCGGATTTTTGGAGACCTCCCGCCGTCCGCCCCTCGTCGCGCTGGCGGTTAATTCCGCCACCAGCGGCCTCCACCTGGCACTGGAAGCCTGCGGCGTTGGCCCCGGAGACGTGGTTCTGGCGCCCTCCTACACCTTCACGTCCACCGCCGAGGTGGTCCGCTATCTGGGGGCGGACGCCGCCTTCGTGGATACACGCCCCGGCGGTTTTCATATAGACCCCCAGGCTTTGGAACGCACCCTGGAACGCCTGGAACAGGGGCTTCCCGCCTATCCGCCGCGGACAGGTTCCGGAGCGGGGTTCGGCCCACGGGGAAAACCCCGCGCGGTGATCCCCGTCCACTATGGCGGCCTTCCCTGCGACATGGATGCGATCATGGCGGCGGTCCGGCCCTACGATGTCCGGGTCATAGAAGACGCGGCTCACGCGTTCCCATCCCGGCTTCCCTCAGGCGCGTGGGCCGGGACTATCGGGGATGTAGGGGTGTTTTCGTTTTACGCCACCAAGACCCTGGTTACCGGCGAAGGGGGCATGGCGGTAACCCGGAATACGGAACTGAGCAGCCGGATTGCGGTTATGCGCTCCCATGGGATAGACCGGTCGGTGTGGAACCGGTATACGGACAAAAAGGCGTCCTGGTATTACGAAGTGGTGGCGCCGGGGTTTAAGTACAACCTGCCGGATATTCTGGCCGCCGTCGGACGAGTTCAACTGACCCGGGCCGTGACCCTCCTCAAACGGCGGGAAAGTATCGCGGCCCGGTACGACGCGGCCTTCCGGGGCGATGAGCGCCTCCGCCTGCCGCCGTCGGGACCGGGGGACGCCCGGCACCTGTACCCGATCAGACTCAGGCCGGAAAATGCGGCCATAGGCCGGGACGAGTTTATCAAGGCCCTGCAGGATCAGGGGATAGGGGCGTCGGTGCATTTTATTCCGCTCCATTGTATGCCATACTATAGAGAGCGGTACGCCCTGGAAGCGGAGGATTTTCCCGAATCTATGAAAAATTTTGAGCAGGTAATTTCCCTTCCTATCTGGCCCGGAATGCGGGACAGCCAGGTAGAACGGGTTATTGAAACGGTAAACGCTATACTCAACGAACCGGGGCGTTAGACGGTGCGGGATAGACCTTTATTTCTTGACGATATAGAACCGGCGGATGTCCTGTACGGGGTTACTATCCGCTCACCCATAGCCAGGGGCGCGCTTATTGGCCTTGAATGTCCCAAGATGCCGGTTTCCTATACCCTCATCCGGAGCGGGGATATACCGGGGGAGAACAGCCTGGATGAGTTTGCCGTGCCGGTTTTGGCGGAGGAAACCCTTTCCTATATCGGGGAGCCTGTAGCCCTTCTTATAGGTCCGGATCGCGTCACCGTCGAAAAATTAGCCGGCCAAATTACGGTAGTCGCCCAAGAAGAACTCCCCTGTCTGGATCCCCGCGCCGTTGGGGAAGACGCCGTTTTAGCCCGAAGGGACATCGTTATAGGAGACGCCGAAAGCGCATTTAAAACCGCTCAAACCATCATTGAAGGGATTTACACTACGGGTATACAGGATCACTGGTATTCGGAGCCCGCCGGAGCGGCCGCCCTATGGGAATATGAAGAAGATGGCCGGAAGCGGCTCAGGGTATATACGGCCGCTCAATGGCCCTTCCAGGTTCTGCGATCCATCGAAAAAGTCTTGAAACGCCCTCCGTCCAGCGTTACAGTGGAACCTTCCGCTCTGGGCGTACACATGGACGGGAAAATATGGTATCCGTCTCTTTTGGCCTGCCACGCCGCGTTGGGCGCGTTTATCACGAAAAAGCCGGTCAAGATCATCCTCTCCAGAATTGAGGATTTTCGGTACAGCCCGAAACGGAACGGCGCTGAAATCAGGATACGCAGCGCCCTGGGGGATGCGGGACGGCTCCGGGCTGTGGAAATTGCTGTCTTGGCCGATTTGGGGGCATACGGGGTTTTTACCGCTGAAATACTGGATCGGATCTGCCTCGGGGCCTTAGGGGCGTACAACCCCGGAAACATCCATATTCAGGGTCGGGCCGTATCCACCAACGTCCCCCCGGCAAGCCCCCTGGGAGGCTTCGGCATGGCGCAAGGATTCTTCGCGATGGAACGGCACGCGTCAATTATTGCCGACGCCGTGCAACAGAGCCCGGTTGAATGGCGGAGGGATAACGCGCCGGGTAAGCGGCAACTGGCTATAGGCGCCGCTGTTTGCGGCGTCATACCTCAGGCGGTTCTGGACGCCGCCGCCGGCATGGGGGATTACGGCAGAAAATGGGCCTCCTATGAAATGCTCAGGCGGGACCGGCGGAAAAACGGGGAAACGGAAAAGTACGAGACCCTTCGGGGTATAGGCATAGCGTCCGCGTATCAAGGCGGCGGGTTATTATATTCGGGAAACGATAACGGCGTATATGAGGTCGAATTGATCTTGGATAAAGAGGGAGCGCTGGAGATTCGGACCGGTATGGCTGCCTCCAATGAAGAATGGGTGTACATCTGGCGGAAGACAGCGGCGGAAGTCCTGTCGATAGAGGCCGGCGCGGTCAGGGTGGTATTCGGGAATACCGCGTTGGGAATTGACTCGGGCCCCGCAACCCTCTCGTGGAATATTACCGGCCTTACGAGGCTTGTGGAACAGGCGTGCCTGGCCGTCAGGGAGCAGCGTTTCCGGGATCCCCTGCCTATTGTCGTACGCCGTTCATACCAGCCGGCAAAAAAAACGGGCTGGGCCGGTGCGCCGATTGACGAGAATGCCTTTACCCGGCTTGCCTGGGGAACGGCGGTTGTGGAAGTGGAGATAGATCCTGTACAGCGTATTCCTATAATCCGGGGGGTCTGGCTGGGCGTTGACGGCGGCAAGATCCTCTCGGAAGAGCAGGCCCGGCGTTCCCTGAAATGTTCGGTTGTCCACGCATTAGGATGGGCCTTTCGGGAAAACATCGGCTATGCAGCGGGACAAATACCGGACCGTCAGTTCGATCAGTACGATATTCCCTGCCCGCAGGACATACCGCCGATTCATATTGAATTTATCAGGAACGACGCGGTTGATCCTAAAGGCGTTGGAGAGCTGCCCGGTAACTGCGTCCCGGCGGCCTTTGTACAGGCGGTCTCCCAAGCGATGGATTATCCCTTTACGAGTATCCCCCTAACGGCCCGGGATATTTGGAACGCGGAAAAATTGAAAACCCGGCGGGAGGGCGTATGACCATTAATTTTATCCTGAACGGTGAAGATGTGATGAGCTACAGCGACGCGGACGCCCGGCTTTTGGACATACTCAGAAGATCGTTCAACCTTTTGGGCGCGAAAGCCGGCTGCCTGTCCGGACGGTGCGGGGCCTGCCTGGTCATTCTGAATAACAAAGTGGTCCCGTCCTGCCTCGTCCCGGCGTTCCGGGTGCGGAACAGTGAGATCATCACCATAGAGGGGTTTTCCCAGACTGATGAATACCAGGACGTCGTTGCGGGTTTTTCCCAGGCGGGGGCTGAATGGTGTGGATACTGCGACAGCGGCAAGATACTGGCCGCCGGCGTCCTCCTTGAACGTATACCCCGGCCTTCCCGGGAAGACATACTAGCCGCTTTTACGGGGATACGGTGCCGGTGTACCGAACCGGAAAGTCTTATCGGAGGGGTGTTGGCGGCGGCGGATATCCGGCACCGGAGGCTCTATGGACGCGGCGCATAACCAGGTTTTTTTCCCCGCCGCGTTGCAGGATTTGTTTGCCGCCTGGAGCCGGTTTCCTGCGGCGGTTCCCTTTGCCGGAGGCGTCAGTTTCGCCCGGCGGCAGAACAGCCGCTATACCCTAACCCTTCCGGCGAACATCCTGTCCCTGGACGGACTGAACGAGCTTCACCATATTAGCCGGACCGAACGGTACATTGAGATGGGGGCTATGGTCAAACTGAATGATATTATTAACCTGGGGAAAATTATTCCTCCGGTGTTCACTCAGGCGTTAAAGTGTATTGCCGGTCCTGAATTGCGGAACCTGGCCACCATCGGGGGGAATATCTGTCATCCGGCCCTGCGTCTTAACGCCACAGCCCCCCTCGTCGCCCTGGACGCCCGGTACGAACTGCGGACCGCCCTGGCCGCCCGGTGGATCGCCGCCGCCCGGTTCTCGACTGTCTCCGGCTCCCTGGCCTTCAACCCCCAAGAACTCCTTACCCGCATCCGTATTCCGCTGGAACAATGGAATTATTCGCTTTTTAAACGCTTTGCCGACTCGTCTCGCGAAAACGAGACCGGGGGATCCATGGTTTTTATCGCCCGGATTCAGAAAAACGTCCTTACCGACCTGCGGATAGTATTCGCCGGAGACGCGGTAATCCGGGATAAAAACAGCGAAGCCGTCCTTTCCGGCAAACATTTGCCCTTGGATAGGCGGGACATACGCCATTTTATCGAACTGTGGACGGGTTTTCTGTCGGCGGTCGATACGCCCGGCGCCATGATGAAGGCCCGGATGCTCAATTTCGTTGAAACCGCCGTCATGGAACTGGCGGATTGACCCGGTTGTTCCCTATCCGGGGAGGCTGTTCCAAAACCACGCGCGTTTAGCGCGCCGCCGCTTGGTTTTGGAACAGCTTCAGCGCGTCTAAAACGGCAACTCCCCAGGGATGGGCGCTAAAACGGCGTGGTTTCTCTAATTCTTTATTTTGCAAAGAAATAGCGTTTTATATACGCCCGGCGTGAAATCATGGTCTCTTGCCTTTAGTCTTTAATAGGTGTATATTGTTCAATACGTGAACATATCATGCGGTAATCATAGAGCGTGTTTCGGCCGCATATAGACTATCGTATGTGCCAGTCTTGGGAAATTTTTTTGGGGATTAAACCCTGAAAGGTCTTGGCGCGCCCTAATATTCATGCCGAATAAATCAGTAGATACCGAATTTGTTATCTTAGAGAATATATACGACTCTTCGGGACAAGAAGTTCCCCTGCGGCAGCGGGATCTGGCCCGGATAGCGGGGGCGTCCCTGGGGATGACCAATGCCATTCTGAAACGGCTGGCCAAACGGGGCTGGATATCAATAAAAAAGCTGAACAGCCGCAATATTCAGTACGTCATAACGCTTGAAGGGATAAACGAGATTCTTCATCGAAGTTACCGGTATTTCAAACGGACCATCCGCAATGTGGTCTATCATAAAGACCGGATTGACGAAGCGGTGCTTGCGGCGAAAAGCAACAATTTTATCGCCGTTTTGCTCATAGGCGCCAGCGATCTTGAGTTCATCCTGGAACACGCCTGTCAGTATTACGGGGTAAGTTTCCTCAAAGCCGCCCGGTCTGATACGGTATCCCATATCCCTGAGGAAAATATCTTGAAAGTGTATTCAGAAAACATTCCGTCTCCCGAAAAACCTGCGGTTTCCGCGCCGGTCCGGGACGCTCCGGGCCGGAGAAACGTTCTGTATTTGTCCAGCGTACTGCTGGGTTCCGCTGAGAAGCCCGCCAGAATCATGACAAGCGATCCGAGGAAGCCGTGACCACAACAGAATACCGGTTCACCTTCGGAACAATGGAAAGCCGGGTATATATAGCGGAAAAACTGTCCTTTTCGGGGGATGGACTGTACGGGAGTCCTAAGACCCTGGTAGTCTGCGACCGTAACACCGAATATTTGGCCAGGCGGTTCCTCCGCAGCCGGGATATCCCCTGCTGCGTCTTGCCGGCGGGGGAGGAGGCCAAGACGTGGGAATCGGTGGAACGCATCCTTACGGCAGCCTGCGCCGGCGGTTTGGGACGGGACGGCCTCATCATTGGCGTCGGCGGCGGGGTAATCACCGATCTTGCGGGTTTTGCCGCGTCGATATATATGCGGGGAGTCAGGCTGCGCCTAGTCTCCACATCTCTTCTGGGTATGGTGGACGCTTCGGTTGGGGGAAAGACCGGATTCGATTTTTTGGGCGTCAAAAACCTGATCGGGGCCTTTTATCCCGCCGAAGCGGTGTATATGCCCCTGGAAAGCCTTGCCGCCCTGCCTCGCCGGGAATGGAAGTCCGGTCTCGCGGAGGTGATAAAGACGGCGATCCTGGCCGGTGACGGGGAATTGTTTTCCCGGATACGTTCTTTCCGGGACGCCTATCTAACAGGCGTTCAGGATGACGGCGGAAACGGCGGAAGCGGGGCCGGCGTCCAGTTAGCCCGCCTCCAGGCGGACGGCCTTAAGGATCTGATTTCCCGGACGGTGGAAATCAAGGGGCGTATCGTTGAGGAAGACCCCCGGGAAACCGGAGAGCGGCGGGCGCTCCTCAACCTGGGGCATACCTTCGGCCACGCGCTGGAAGCGTCGGCGGGTTTGGGGCGGCTTACCCACGGCGAGGCGGTCGCCTGGGGCGTGATCCGCGCCTGCGAACTGGGACACGCTCTGGGCCTTACCCCCATAGAACAGGCGCTGGAGATACGGGATCTCCTGCAATCCTATGGGTATACCACGGAGGCCCCCCATCCTGACATGGGGGACGCGGACAGCTGCTTCCGCGCTCTTTGGGGGGATAAAAAAAAGAAGGACGGAAAATTAGTTTTCATCGTCCCGTCAGGCGGCTCTCCCTGGGGAGGCGCTCGGAAAGCAACCTTTGAACCTGGCGACGCCCGGTTCCGCGCTGCTTTGCAGTCTATTATTAATGGAGAGTATCACCTTTGAAAACGCGGGAGCTTTTTTATATATCCGCCGGTAAAGGGGGATTGACCGGCGTATGTCTGTACCTGGTCTGTCTGTTTTCAGCCCTCGAGTTTGTATCCGGCCAAGAAGGAAACGGCGCGCCCCTGTCGTCCGCGGTTGCGGAGGACCCGGGTCTGGCGTCCTCCGCCGTGGCGGAGGCGGACGCCGCGTTGGTGGAAAAACCGGATGACGCGGATACGGTTTATTATATCAAAGACATTATTTTTGACCGCACCGGTAAAGCCGTCCGTACCGGTTTATCGTGGCCGTATTTTTTACTCCGTCAGGGGGACATGAAAATAGGGGAACGAATAACCGGCAGGGATAATCTGGAGGCATACCGGCTGGATAAGATGCAACTTCTGATTAACCACCGGGTGTTGGATCGGGCGTCTATTGACCTGATTTTTGAGGAACCGGAAGCTGACGGATCGGTCCCCGTAATTCTCCATGTTACCACGGTGGATACCGCGACTATCATCGCCCTGCCCCAGCCCAGGTACGACTCCAACAGCGGGTTTAGACTTGTGCTGAAAGCCCGGGACTATAATTTTCTGGGAACGATGAACCCCCTGCGGGTCGACTTAGGGTATGAGTGGGACAGCAAAAAGCGGGAAAGTTCATTCTTCGCGTTGATTGATTCGGATACGCCGTTCCGGTTGTTCGGGTATACCTGGAATTTTGATTTTGACCATTATTTTTCGTATGATCCCGAAGCGCCGTTTCATTATAAGAACACCACCGCGTTGAGTATGGAATTACCGGTTGGGTTTACCACAGTTACCTTCGGGCTTGCGGAAGCGTTGATAGTCAATGAAGACAGCATGGCGGAATACCCTGACGAATTCGATGAGTCATCCAAAGAATTTATAAATCCCTGGGTACAGGAGCAGGAAGACAACAGCCGATATAAAGAATTTTATATGTCTACTGTTTTGTCGGCTTCCTGGAAGATACCCACGAAGGTTCATGTCGGGAAATTCGGCGAGCTGACCTATACGCCGAAAATACAGGAACAGTGGAATTATACGCCCGGCGGAACTATAGGTTATCTCCGCAAGGGCCCCGCGGCCACGTTGAGCCACAGCCTCGGGTTCGGGCGGATTGACTGGATAGACAACTTCCGGGACGGCGTGGCCGCATCTATCAGTAACTCCAATACGTATAATGATTATAGAAAAGATTGGTCCAGCAGCCTGGATGTTTCCGTTACGGGCCATGTCCGAATAGCCCAATTTTTCGGCGTATCGGGTAAACTTCAATACCGGGATTGGTTTCAGGATACGTACAGCAAAGCCGGCGACTCTCTCCGGGGCATCAGGGATGATGATTTTTCCGCCCGGCGGATCCTGTCCCTTAATATGGACTTTCCGTTCAGGATATTCACGTTTACGCCCTCGATCTGGTTCAATAAACCCGGGCTGCGTTTCTTGAATTTGGAATTTCACCTGGGCCCCACCGTAGACGCGGCGCTTGTCGTTGAGCCGGGCAAATCCGGAATTTCCGCCGACAGCATCCGGGCCGCCGCCGGGATTGAATTTATTGCTTTTTCGTATTTCTGGCGCAATCTCTACCTGCGGCTTTCAGGCGGCCTCAACCTGCGCCAATTGATAGACTCAGGTTCCGCCCCTGACCCGAGCGTGTGGGAAATCTTCCTGGGTATGGAACATCATTTTTAAACAGAAAAGAGAGCGGTGTTTGCCGGATTGATTCGTAGCGAAGGGTTTCATACCCAAGAGTCCGCTCACCAGTTCGCGGGGGAGCGTTAGGGCCTTATTGGGTATGAAACCCTGAGTCTAAGCATCGCTAGAGAACGACATAAAAACGTTAATTCGTTGTCATATAACGAATTAGCGTTTTTGTGGAAAATCAAATAATTACGTGCGGCTGTTCCAAAACTTCAGTTTTTGGGAAAGCCGCTTTGAAATTCGCGGTTTTGCAAGGCTGAAAACCAGAAAAACCGCACGAGCCTATAAATTTTATTGGGCCTCTTGCCTTTTGTTCGTTTTTATGCGAGTATATATAAAAATTGAACATGGAGGCGCATCATGAAAAAGGTTCTTTATGGGGTTGCGGCTGCTCTGTTGATCTGCGCGTTTCTTGCTTGCAAGAAGGAAGACAATACGGCGGTCGTTATATTTACGAGTACGGAAGACTTTAGGACCGAGCATATTCAGGAACTGCTTAAGCAGCAATTTCCCGATTACGCTATTACCGTACAGGTACTTTCCACCGGAAATCATGCGGCCAAAATAAAGGCGGAAGGGGGGGATACCGAAGCGGATATTACCCTTAATCTTGAAACCGGCCATTTGGAATCAATAAAGGATCTGCTTGCGGATATATCATCCTATGATGATTCCGATTTTCTTGACGAGCTGGTACCGGCGCATCATAAATATCTGCCGTGGGATAAATCAAGCGGTGCTGTAGTCATAAACCGGGAAAAACTCGCCGCCCTGGAGCTTCCGGTTCCCGTTTCTTACGAAGACTTGTTAAAAGGCGAGTATGAAGGGCTTATTTCCATGCCTAATCCCAAATCATCCGGTACCGGCTATATGTTCCTGGTCAGCCTTGTCAATGCGTGGGGAGAAGACAGGGCGTTTGCGTATTTTGACGCTCTTTCAGAAAACATTTTGCAGTTTACCACTTCCGGCTCAGGGCCGGTGAATGCCCTTGTTCAGGGAGAAGCCGCAATCGGTTTGGGAATGACGCTGACGGCGACCCAGGCGATCAACAGCCGGAATGTTCCGCTGGAGATGCTTTTTTTCACTGAGGGCGCTCCCAGTATTACCACAGGCATGGGTATTATAAAAGGGAAGGAGAGCCGTCCGGCGGTAAAAGAGGTCTTTCAATTTGCAATGACCAAACTGGTTAAGGATGATAAGGAGCTTTACTGTCCAGAACCCATCTTTAAGAATCAGCCTAACAACATACCAAACTACCCCAAAGTTATACCCTACGCGGATATGACCGGCGTATATGATATTGTATTGAAAGAGCGGCTCCTTGCCAAATGGAAATATTAGCGGCGTACTGATGGAAAAACTTGAGGTTAGAGACGTAATCCATGTCTTCAACGGGCAGGAAGTCTTGCATACAATTAATTTTACCGTTAAGGATGGAGAATTTCTCTCCATCCTTGGTCCTTCCGGCTGCGGCAAAACTACCATCTTGAGGATACTTATCGGGCTTCTGCGTCCAACTTCCGGTAGTATTATAAAAGATGGAATTGATATAACCGATTCTGCGCCTGATTCCCGCAATATGGGTATTGTTTTTCAGAATTACGCGCTTTTTCAAAACATGACGGTTCTGGGGAATGTGGAATACGCCCTCAAATTTGATAAGGAACTGAAGGTACGGTCCCGGTCAGCCGCACTTAATATTATTGAGCAGCTAGGATTAACAGAACACCAAAATAAAAAGCCCAACAAGCTGTCGGGGGGACAGCAGCAACGGGTCGCCATTGCCCGTACCCTTGCAAAAAACCCGGAGATTATTCTGTTCGATGAACCTACGTCCGCGCTGGATGCCGCGACGCGGCTTCTGTTTTGGGAGGAGATAAAACGTATCCAAAAACAATTTCGTTCCACGATAGTTTATATTACCCATGATCAAGAGGAGGCTTTTGCGCTCTCCGACCGGATTATGGTAATGGACCATGGCAATATTCATCAGATTGACGCTCCGGAAAACCTCATGAGGAAAGCTGCGGACCAGTTTGTTCAAGAATTTGTTGTTGATAACCTCAAGTTGAAGATGCGGTCCCTTGGTAAATACATTGAGGCTTCCCCGTGAGAATGCGCGGACATGGATCGATAGTTGTCAAAATCTTCCTAACAGCGTTTCTGATGATAACGGTCATTCTTCCACTTTTTCGTATGCTTTTATACATGACAGGGAGAGACATCGTTGCTGTTACCATGTCCGTTCAATTCAGGCAGTCATTAAGAAATTCCGTTCTGGCGGCGGGGACCGGGACCATCATTTCTATCGCGGCGGCATATATTTTAGCCCTTTGCCTTGTTCGTACCAACATGCGTTTTCGGGAGGCTTTCAGTATTTTTACATCCCTTCCCATGCTTATCCCGTCAATATCCCATGGCATGGGGCTGATTTTAATCCTGGGTTCAAACGGTGTCTTTACCCGGATACTGGGGCTTAGGCAGTCTATCTATGGATTTAAAGGTATTGTTCTAGGGTCGGTATTCTATGCTTTTCCGGTTGCCGTTCTTATGCTGTCAGATATTCTAAAATACGAAGACGGTTCGCCGTATGAAGCGGCGGCGGTATTGGGAATACCCCAGCGCAGCCAGTTTTTTTCTATTGCGATTCCCTATCTGCGTAAGCCGCTTATATCTGTTTTTTTTGCGGTCTTTACGCTGATTTTTACCGACTATGGCGTTCCCCTTATGATCGGAGGGCGGTTCATTACCCTTCCGGTACTTATGTATCAGGAAGTAATCGGCCTCCTTAATTTCAACCGCGGAAGCGTAATCGGATCTTTCTTGCTTATTCCGGCGGTAATAGCGTTTCTTTTTGATCTCTTAACTAAAGACGCCGGAAATCAAAATTTTACTATTCAAGAAAAAACAAAAAAAGAAAATCCCTTAAGAGATAGTATTGCTGCCGCATATAGCGTATTTATATGTATTATAATTGTTCTGCCGCTTGGGATTTTTATTTTTCTTACCTTTGTAAACAAGTATCCTCTTGATCTGTCTTTTTCTCTAACTAATATAGTAAAAACCCTGAATATGAATGTCGGAACATATTTGATAAATTCTCTTATTATTGCTTTGGGTGTTTCCGTGCTGGGAACGCTGTTATCATACGTTGTTGCCTGTTTTACCGCAAGAACTCCTGGAAAAACCTCGAAAACACTGCATCTTATTTCTATAACATCCCTTGCGATCCCCGGCTTGGTTCTGGGGCTTTCCTATGTTCTTTTTTTTAAAGGTTCCTTTTTGTATGGAACTATTTCGATCCTTATTTTGGTAAACATCATTCATTTTCTGGCGTCCCCCTATTTGATGGCCTATAATTCTCTTTGTAAACTTAACGGCAACCTGGAAGCTGTGGGCCAAACATTAGGAATAAACCGGTTCTTTATCATTAAAGATTGTCTTGTTCCGCAGACTAAGCTGACCATCTTTGAGATGTTTTCTTATTTTTTTGTCAATTCCATGATGACGATTTCCGCGGTTTCATTTTTGAATACGGTTCGAAATAAACCGGTTTCCCTTATGATCACTCAGTTTGAGGCCCAATTGTTTTTAGAAGGCGCCGCCTTTGTCTCTCTGCTCATCTTGATTTGTAATTTTGCTGTTAAGTATCTTTTTTATTTTTTAAGAAAAAAGTCAGGCAATTAGAGGCTGTTTCGAAACTTTTGCTGCGAAAAGTTACTACTAGGATCAGATACAAAGAATGAAACTTTCACGAGTTAAATTCGATATACTCACCTGTTTAGAAAGTCTAAATACGGAGGAACAGGTTTTAACTCAGCGGGACATTGCAAAAAGGGTAGGGTTATCTTTAGGAACAGTAAACAAAGCATTGTCTCAGCTTTTAGAGGCGCATCTTGTAAATCAAAACAGAATAACGGCTGAAGGCATACAGTCGCTGGAATCTTATAGGGTCAAGCGGGCAGTCTTTATTGCCGCCGGATTTGGGAGCCGCCTTGTTCCAATCACTTTAAATACGCCGAAACCCTTGGTAAGGGTTAAGGGTATACGTATTATTGATACATTGCTTGACGCGGTTATCGCCGCGGGTATATCGGAAATTATCATTGTCCGCGGCTACCTTGGCGAGCAATTCGATCAGCTCTTATATAAATATCCCACGGTCACTTTTTTGGAAAATCCGCTTTATAATGAAGCGAATAATATTTCTTCGGCCATGTGCGTCCGCTATCAATTGCAGAACGCCTATGTACTGGAGTCGGATCTGCTTCTTAAAAATCCTCACCTTATCACTAAATATCAATACACGAGTAATTATCTTGGCGTACCGGCGGAAAGAACCGATGATTGGTGTTTTGAAATAAAAGAAGGCGTTATTTCAAAACTTCGCGTTGGAGGTATAAATTGCCACCATATGTTTGGCGTTTCCTATTGGAACGCCTATGACGGGGCAAGGCTTGCCGAACATATCAAACTGGTCTATGAAATGCCCGGCGGCAAGGAACGATACTGGGACCAGGTGGCTCTTGAATATTTCATAAAAGAATATAATGTAGAAGTACGGGAATGCGGATTTGACGATATTATTGAAATAGATACTTTTTCAGAATTGAAGAAGATTGATGAAACATACCGGCTGTAACCATAGAGGAAGGCCTATCAAAACCGTATAAGGATTCAAATGGAACCATTTATGTAAAAACCGGTTCTGATAAAAGAAAAGCAACGTCCAATGATGAAATAGCGCGTTTATTGGGAAGCGGGAATTTACGTGGCGATGAATGGAATTGATAAACGATAGTGACGGCGAGCAGTTTATTGTCCGTTTCTCGCGGCATTCTTTATGTCTAAAAAATAAGTATGAAAAATAGTATAGATGAGAATCAGTTAAAAGCAATGATAGGCCGGTCTATCAAAAAGGATGCGGTATGGTAAATATTACGGTTATCGGGACGGGATATGTAGGACTTGTATCCGGCGCGTGCCTTGCGGATTTTGGCAATTCGGTTACCTGTGTCGATATTGATACAAAAAAAATAGAGAACTTAAAAAAGGGAATCATTCCTATCTATGAACCCGGCCTTGAGACGGTAGTTATACGGAACAGCCGCGCCGGGAGGCTGCATTTTTCCGCCGATATTTCAGGCGCCCTTAAGAAAAATCCCGTTGTATTTATCGCCGTAGGTACGCCTCCTGCGGAAGACGGCAGCGCCGATCTCAGCCATGTGGAAACCGCCGCCCGTACTATAGGCCGGAATATGGCCGCGTATACGGTGGTAGTGGATAAAAGCACGGTGCCTATCGGAACCGGGCGCAAAGTCGCCCAATGGATCGGGGAAGAGTTTACTAAACGGAAACTTGTTCCCGGGGAACTTCCCTTTGACGTTGTGTCCAACCCGGAGTTCCTCAGGGAAGGTTCGGCGGTACAGGATTTTACTCATCCTGACCGGATTATCATTGGCAGTGAAAGTGAAAAAGCCCGGAAAATCATGCGGGAAGTGTACCGTCCCTTGTATCTCAACGAAACTCCGTATATTGAAACCAACCGTGAATCCGCAGAGATGATCAAATACGCATCCAACGCTTTTCTGGCGGTGAAGATCACGTTTATCAATGAAATTGCCAACCTCTGCGAAAAAGTCGGGGCGGATGTACGGGATGTGGCCAAGGCTGTGGGACGGGACGGAAGGATTGGCGCGAAATTTTTACACCCCGGGCCTGGGTACGGCGGTTCTTGCTTTCCCAAAGACACCCGGGCCCTCGCCCGTATTGGCAGGGACAGCGGGGAACCCGTCAGCATCGTTGAAGCGGCGATAAGCGCCAACGACCGCCAAAAGACCCGGATGATACACAAGATCGAAAAAGTATTAGGAGGAGACGGTTCCCTCGCGGGCAAAACTATTGCAGTTTTGGGGCTCGCCTTCAAACCCAACACCGACGATATGCGGGAAGCTCCGGCCGTTACAATCTGCGAAGGGCTCGCGGCGCGAGGGGCGAAACTTCGGGTTTGGGATCCGGCAGCCATGAAAGAAGCGGAATGGCGTCTTAAATCTATTCAGGACAGCCTCTTTTTTGCCGGAGACGAATATGACGCCGTTACCGGATCCGATGCGGTAGTGCTTCTTACCGAATGGAACCAATTCAGAAATTTGGATCTTTGCAGGGTAAAAAATCTGCTTGCCCGCCCCTATTTTTTTGATTTACGAAATGTCTATCAACAGGAAGAAGCGGAAAAAGCAGGGCTCAACTATATTGGCGTGGGAAAATGAAAATACTGGTTACCGGTACCGCGGGATTTATCGGCTTTCACCTTGCGGAAAAATTGTCCGGTTTGGGGCATAGTGTTACCGGCATTGACAATATTAACGCCTATTACGATACTTCCCTAAAAGAGGGCAGGCTTAAACATTCCGGCATAGCTGTTTCGTCAAATAAAGACGGAATAAGAATAGCAAGCGAAAAGCTGGAAAATTATACATTTATAAAGATGGATCTCGCGGACCGTGCGGGGCTTTTTAATTTATTTGAGAAGGAACTGTTTGACTGCGTGATCAACCTCGCGGCTCAGGCCGGGGTCCGGTACAGTCTGGAAAACCCCTATTCGTATATTGAAAGCAATATTGCGGGATTCCTCAATATTCTTGAAGCTTGCCGTCATTACCATATACATCATTTGATTTTTGCTTCAAGTTCTTCGGTGTACGGCCTTAATGAAAAAGCCCCTTTTTCTGTTTCAGATACGACCGATATGCCCGCGAGTTTATATGCCGCCACTAAAAAATCCAATGAACTTATGGCGTATTCGTATAGTCATTTATATCAACTTCCGGTTACGGGCCTGCGGTTTTTTACCGTCTATGGCCCCTGGGGCCGCCCCGACATGGCTCCGTTTCTTTTTACCAAGGCTATCCTTGAAGGCAAACCGATAAAAGTCTTTAACAACGGCAATATGCGGCGGGATTTTACCTATATCGACGATATTATAGAAGGAATTGTTCGGGTTATCGATCGCGTTCCCGCTTCGCCGCTCGCCGCGTATAAAATTTACAACATTGGGTACGGTAAGCCGGTGAATTTAATGACCTTTATTGAAGCCGTTGAAAAAAGCGCCGGTAAAAAAGCCAAAAAAGAGATGCTCCCCATGCAGCAGGGTGACGTCCCCCTCACCTGGGCGGATACCGGCGAACTTGAAGCTGATACCGGTTACCGGCCCAAAATAAGTATTGATGAAGGCGTTCCTCAATTTGTCACGTGGTATACCGAGTATTACCAACTATCCGCGATGGATGTATAATCAGTGTTAAAAACCATACAAGCTATACTTCAAAAATTGAACCAGCTCCTGGATCGTAAAAGAAAAACGTACATGGTTGTTTTGTTTTTTCTGGCCCTCCTGTTATCCGCAATTGAGACCATCGGGGTTTCGGCGGTAATGCCGTTTATTTCGGTCGCGTCAACTCCCGATCTTATCGATTCCGGCTGGTATCAATACTTTTACCGGCTTTTCGGTTTTGACGATAAAAACAGGTTTGTCATTTCCTTTGGTATCGCCATAATCGTTTTCTATATTTTCAGATCGTTATTTAACATCTTTTATAATTATGCTATAAATAAATTTTCCCTGGGAACCTTCCGCTATTTTTCGAGCCGGCTTTTCAAAACCTACCTTGCCCTTCCCTACAAGGTCTATGTCCAGAAAAACCCTTCCGTGCTTGCGCAGATGATCGGCGGCGAGGCGAACAATCTCAGCAATGTCCTCTTGAGGCTGCTACAGATGCTTTCAGAATTATGCACGGTACTGTTTTTATATTGTTTCATGCTTCTGGTCAACTGGCAGATAACCCTTGTTTTGACTTTTATATTGCTCCTCATAGTGTTGATCGTCTTTGCCACATTGATACGGCTTAGTAAAA